>DASQCE010000518.1:0-2790 GCA_035634855.1 Mycobacterium sp. | reverse complement strand
CCGCCGACACCAGATTCGGCTCATCGAACATCGCCGACCCGACTGTGAACGCATGCGATGATTGCACCGGAAATGCCTTCCGAACCAGGGACTACTTCGACTTCGAGAATCGATATTGTCCCAGTTCAGGAGGCATTTTCGATGTTCACACGCCGATCACCAACGACCGACCGTCCACGGATTCAGGCTTAGTGAGTGCGGCGTTGGCCTTTGCTAATTCCGGCCAGGCGCTGTCGGCAGGTATGCGGTTTGCGGCATCGCCGACGGCGGCGGTTGCCGCCTTGCCGCGGAGCTCGAAATCGTCCAGCGCAGCACGCAATTCGAACAATGTCGCGGTCTGGCGGCGCGCGAGTTCAAAGGCGCCATTGATCTCGGCTTGGCGTGCGATCCAGCAATTCATCGATCGACGCCCCGCCCGCCGGGCGGGTTTTGCCCTCTGCCGTCGAGCGCACCCGACCGTCGCTCACCCCGATATCGTGGCATCCCTGCTCGTGGACATGTGCTGCTCTGCGGCATATTCGGACTCGGCCACCGAGATCAACGACGGCGTTGCAGTGTCCTCGTACGGCGACGCAACGTGGAGACAGGCCCGGCCGCGTACTGCCTCTCGATGGCGCGTGCTCCGGCGCGGAAGAACGCACGCACCCTGTCGTTGACCGTCTTTTCCTCATCGGAGGTCACCGTGAACTGGCCTGTCCAGATCACGGTGCACCTGTGTGGCCGGCCCTCACGGATCCGGAATTCGCCGCGAAAGTCGGCGATCGGCAGCTCACTTCCCGTCACCTCGTACCAGTACAGCCGCTGCGACTGGTCCGTCTGCGTCAGGCGCTCCGCCCAACGCAAACCATCGCTCGTCTCCAATGTCCGCGTCGCGCCGGGCTCTTCACCCTCGCCTTCCGCGGTCGTCACCATCGGATGCCATCGGGCGATGCTCTGGAACGACCCGAGCTCCCCCACATCGACTCCGCATTGCGATGCACATCAGCGAACACCTGAACCTGCGGCATGCCGTTCGGATACCCGCCGAGACGGTCCACCACCCCTGGCAGGATGACCGGCATGTCCTTGTTGCTCCTCGACGGCGCCAGCATGTGGTTTCGCTCGTATTTCGGTGTGCCCTCATCGATCAAGGCGCCCGACGGGCGGCCAGTCAATGCGGTCCGCGGCTTCCTCGATGCGGTCGCGACACTGATCACACGGGAGCAGCCGTCCCGGCTAGTGGTGTGCCGCGACGACGACTGGCGCCCGCAGTGGCGCGTCGATTTGATCCCGTCGTACAAGGCGCATCGCGTCGCCGTCGAGGAACCACACGGCCAGCCCGACATCGAAGAGGTGCCAGACGATCTAACCCCGCAAGTCGACATGATCCTGGAGATCCTGGACGCCTTCGGCATTCCGACGGCAGGAGCGCCCGAGTGTGAGGCCGACGACGTTCTCGGCACCCTGGCTCACAGAGAGCGCCGGGACCCGGTCGTCGTGGTGAGCGGCGACCGCGATCTGCTGCAACTGGTGTGCGACGATCCGGTCGAGGTCAGGGTGCTCTATCTGGGCCGCGGGCTGGCGAAGGCGACGAAGTTCGGGCCGACGGAAGTTGCCGAAACCTACAGCGTGCCTGTCGACCGCGCCGGACCCGCCTACGCCGAATTGGCACTGCTGCGGGGCGATCCGTCGGACGGGCTGCCCGGTGTGCCGGGTGTCGGAGAGAAAACCGCGGCGACGCTGCTGGCGCAGCACGGGTCCCTCGAGGGCATCCTGACCGCCGCGCACGACCCCAAATCGAAGATGTCCAAGGCGTATCGGACCAAGCTGTTGGCCGCCACCGACTACATCGAGGCGGCCGGCCCGGTGGTGCGCGTGGCAAAAGATGCCGACGTCAACTTCTCCACGCCGTCGGACACGTTGCCGCTTGCGGCCGAGCACCCACGCAAGGTGGTCAAACTCGCCGAACAGTACGGTGTTACGTCCTCGATCGGGCGATTGCAGAAGGCGCTCGACGGACTACCCGGCTGAGCCGCCGAACCCCGCGCCTACTTAGGCCGGCCGACCTCGTAGGTGCCCTTGTCGTCCTGGAACGTCACGGTCACCTGGCGCTTGGTCCCGTCGATGCTGACCTCGCAGTTGAAGGTGTCGCCCTTCTTCACCGTTGGACTTGTGCCGCCGTTGCACTTGACGTCCTTGACGTTCTTGGCGCCGTAGCCGTTGGCCTCGTCGGTGAGGATCTGCTGCACACCCGTCTGCGCGGCACTGATGTCCAGCTTCGTCGTGACAAAGAAGCCGGGCTTCCAGAAGCCCAACACCAGTACCACGGCCACGATGATCGCGGCCAGCAGGCCGATCACGCCACCGATGACAGCCAAAGAGCGCTTCGAGCCCTCCTCGGAGGCCGTCGCGCCGTACTGCGGGTACTGCCCGTACTGGCCCGGCTGCTGGCCGTATTGCCCCGGCTGCTGACCATATTGGGCGCCGCCCGGTTGCTGCCCATACTGCTGGCCGGGTTGGCCGTACTGACCGGGGTGGCCGTACTGACCCGGGTACGCCTGCGGGCTGTACTCGCTGGGCTGCTGGCCGAACTGCTCGGTCGGCGCGTACTGCTGCGACGGCTGGTAGGCCGGGGCCGACGGCTGCTGGTACTGCGGATAGTGCTGCTGTTGCGGGTCGTAGGCCGGCTGTTGCTGCTGAGAGTCGTACGCCGGCGGCTGCCACGTCGGCGCCGCGGTGGTCGGTTGGTCGGCCCCTGAGGTCGGCGGCTGCCACGGCTGATTTGCCGACGGGTCGCTTGACGGCTGATCC
>DASQCE010000517.1:0-13401 GCA_035634855.1 Mycobacterium sp. | reverse complement strand
GCGCAGAAGCGGGATCAGAGTCACCACGATCGCGACCAGAATCGCGGCCAGCATGACGGCTCCGGTGTAACGGGGATCGAAGAAGATCGTGCTCGCCGCGCCCAGCGCGATGATGCCGACCCACAGGTAGACGAGCAGCACCACCCGTCGGTGCGAGTGACCGATCTGCAGCAACCGGTGATGCAGGTGCATCTTGTCCGGCGTCGAGAAGTGCACGCCTGCGCGTGTCCGGCGAATGACAGCAAGCAGCATGTCGAGCGCCGGCACGAACATCACGGCCACCACCAACAGGAACGGCGACAGCAGAGCGAACACGTCGCGCGCGCCGTAAGCGGTCTGCGAGATCGGGCCTGCCGCAGTGGTCGATGCCGCGGCCAGCATCAGGCCGATCAGCATCGAACCGGAGTCGCCCATGAAGATCTTGGCGGGGTGAAAGTTGTGCGGCAGGAAGCCAAGGCACGCGCCGGCCAGCACGACCGAGATAACCGCGGGCGGATAGAAGAGGACATCGCCGCCGTGGTCCCGCAGCAGGCCCACCGAGAAGATGCAGATGGCCGATGCGGTGATCAGGCCGAGCCCCGCGGCCAGCCCGTCGAGGCCGTCGACGAAGTTCATCGCGTTGACGATCGCCACCGTCAGCGCCAGCGTGAGAAGGATCGACGACACCTGGTCCAACACGATGGTGCCGACACCGCCGATGGGTATGTAGAGCACGCTCCACGCCACGCCCATCGTGACAAGCACACTCGCGGCGGTGATCTGGCCGGCGAACTTCGTCAATGCGTCCAGACCCCAGCGGTCGTCGATCAGGCCGATGGCCATGATCAGTCCGCCGGCAACGACCACCGCAGGCATGCCCGACGAGTAGACGAAGCCACGGGTCAGCGCAGGCAATTGCGACGCCAACAGGACTGCCGCCACCACGCCGGTGTACATCGCCAGGCCACCCATGCGCGGTGTCGGCTGGTGGTGCACGTCACGCTCGCGCGGATATGCAACTGCGCCAAGCCGCCTGGCCAGCACCCTCACCCAGCCGGTCGCGAAGTAGGTGATGATCGCCGCGGTCAATCCGACGAGGGCGAGCTCGCGCAGCGGCACACCCGCGCCCCGATCGGACAGCGCGAGCAGTCCGCTGGCCACGTCGCTCACCATTGGCGCAACCGTACTGGACGAAGGTGAGAGCATACGGTTCGCGCATGCCGTCGTTCTTCAGCAGATTCGTCCGCATCGGCCGGTTGCCCGAACCTCTGCGCGCGCAGCTGGCACCCGAGGGCATCCTGCATGTGGCCGAACGAGTTCGCGTGACCCAGCGGTTCAGCGCCCGGCGTGCATTCCGCCCTGAGCGTCAACCGCGAGATCGGGTTGGTGGTGTTCACCCGCAAGCGCCTCTACGCGTTGCTGCCCACCTTCCCCCGCTGAAGAGACCCGCAATCGACCGGCGGTGGGATGACGCGAACGACGGTCCGGCGAAGGTCGCCGTCTCCACAGCGGGGATGCAGTTCGACCTAAACGTCAATCATGTCGATTACCGGTTTCGCGGCCACCTGTCGCTGACGTACAAGATGGGCCTGCCGGACGACGTGCTTGTCGCATTGCCGTCGCGGTCGTTGGCGTTCGGGGTGTCGCCCGACTACGTCTTCCACATGCTCGGTGTTCGGGTGCGAACCTGATCAGTCCGTGAGCGATGCGGGTTCAACGCCGAGGACCTTCGCGATGGCCTCCACCGTGACCGGTCCTGGCCGGAGCACGCGCGGATGGGCGCCGGTGAGGTCGACGATCGTCGATGCCGCCTGCTGGTCCGAGGGTCCTCCGTCGAGATACACCTCGACGAGATCGCCGAGCTGATTGCGCGCGTCGTCGACGGTCACCGCTGCGGGACGGCCCGAGATGTTGGCGCTCGAGACGGCCATCGGCCCGACCTCGCGCAGCAGTTCGATCGCGACCGGATGCAGCGGCATGCGCAACATCACCGTGCCGTGCGCGTCGCCGAGGTCCCATTGCAGCGACGGGGCCTGGCGCACCACGAGACTCAGGGCGCCTGGCCAGAACGCCTGAATGAGCTCGCGTGCACTGTGCGGCACCGTGTAAACCAGGCCGTCGATGGTGTGCCACGAACCCACCAGCACGGGGACCGGCATATCGCGGCCGCGACCCTTCGCTGAGAGCAGGGCGGCGACGGCGTCGCTGTCGAACGCATCCGCACCGATGCCGTAGACGGTGTCGGTGGGCAGCACGACAAGCCGGCCGCCCTTGAGCGCACTGATCGCTGAGGCAATACCAGTGTCCCGTTGCTGGGGACTGGTGCAGTCGAACACCTCTGTCATGCCTCGACTCCCACTCGCTCCGGTCCTCGCTCGTACCTCGCTGCGATCCTCACTCGTGTTCGCCTTCGGGAGGTCACGACGTCAGCCTCTCACGTGCCGCGGTGACGAACCGAGGCCGGCCGGTCAAGTCGTGTCGGGCGGTGACGTCGACGAATCGCGCTGTGCGGGTGAACGCTTCGACGGTGCGCGCCGATGTGGTGTCGTCGTGCTCGACAGCACAGCGGCCGCCGTCACGCAGCAGGCGTGCGGCCAGCTCGACAATCCGATCGATGACCGCCATCCCGTCCGGCCCCCCGAACAGGGCGTGCGGCGGATCATGTTCGGCCACTTCGGGTTCCAGTGCGGAGCCGTCGGGAATGTAGGGCGGGTTGGCGACGACGAGGTCCACCTGGCCGTCGAGCGCTGCGAGCAGCCCCGGCGCGGTGACGTCGGCTTGAACGAGTTCGACCGGCGTTCCTGCGGTGTTTCGTCGGGCGTAGGCAAGAGCATCATCGGAGTCGTCGACGGCGATGACGCGGGCTTCGGGCCATCTCGTGACCAGCGCGAGCGCCAGGGCACCGGAACCGGTGCAGAGGTCGACGATGACCGGACGAGGCGACAACTCTTGCGCCACAGCCCATTCCAGCAGTGACTCCGTCTCCGGTCGCGGGATGAACACACCGGGCCCGACGTGCACGCTTACCGGGCCGAACGCCGCGGTACCGGTGAGGTGTTGGAGCGGTACCCGCTTCATGCGTTGGGCAACGAGCCCGTCATAGCGTTCACGAAACCCGGGTCCAATGTCGGTCAAGGCCAGCCGACCGCGGTCGGTGCCCGCCACGTGGGCGGCGAGCAATTCGGCGTCCGTACGCGGCGATCCGACTCCCGCCTCGGCCAGCGCCGCCGCGGCGGCGTCGATCGCTTGGCGGAGAGTCGGGAATGCCGGCACCCGGCCGAGCCGGGTCATGTTATCTGCAGCCTGGCCTGCTTGTCGGCTGCGGCCAGAGCGTCGAAGAGCGCGTCGAGGTCGCCGTCGAGGACTTGGTCGAGGTTGTGCGCCTTGAAATTGATCCGGTGGTCGGCGATCCGGTTCTCCGGGAAGTTGTAAGTGCGGATGCGCTCGCTGCGGTCGACGGTCCGGATCTGGCTGGCCCGGTCCGCTGAGGCGTCGGCTTGTGCCTGCTCTTCGGCGAGCGATTGCAGTCGTGCAGCGAGCACCTGCATGGCGCGCGCCTTGTTCTGCAGCTGGCTGCGCTCGTTCTGGCAGGTGACGACGATGCCGGTGGGCAGGTGCGTGATGCGCACCGCAGAGTCGGTGGTGTTGACACCCTGGCCGCCCTTGCCCGACGACCGGTAGACGTCGATGCGCAGGTCGGACTCATCGATCTGGACTTCCGCGACCTCTTCGGGTTCGGGATACACCAGCACGCCTGCCGCCGACGTGTGCACACGGCCCTGCGACTCGGTGACCGGAACCCGTTGCACGCGGTGCACGCCGCCTTCGAACTTCAGCCGCGACCAGACCCCGTCGGCGGAGTCGCCCTTGCTTCTGATGGACAGCGTCGCGTCCTTGTAGCCGCCGAGATCCGAGGTGGTCTCGTCGAGCAAGGTGACGGTCCAGCCGTGCCGCTCGGCGTAGCGGATGTACATGCGGGCCAGGTCGGCGGCGAACAACGCGGACTCCTCGCCGCCCTCCCCCGACTTCACCTCGAGGACGATGTCGTCCGCGTCGTGTGGGTCACGGGGCGCCAGCAGGTCGGTCAGCTGGGTGTCCAGCTCTTCGACCGTGGATTCAAGCTCAGGGATCTCGGCAGCGAAGGATTCGTCGTCGGCGGCGAGTTCTTTCGCAGCGTCGAGGTCACCGCGGGCGGTCTCGAGTTTGCGATATGTCGCGACGATCGGCGAGACCTGCGCGAACCGTCGGCCCACCTTGCGAGCCGCCCCCGGATCTGCGTGCAGGTTAGGGTCGGAGAGCCGACGCTCGAGGTCGGCATGCTCGGCCAGCAACGCATCGATCGCTCCGCCCGGCTGAGCCGGGGATCCTGCGCGTGCGGTGTCCGTCATGGCGCCCTCCTCTCCCGGAACGCACTCCGGCTGTTCTTTTCGCTAAACGCAAGCCGACGCCCGGCCTGCGCTCGCGCGTCAGATCGGGCGTCGGGAAGTCAGCTATTTGTCGTCTGTGCTTTTCTCGGCAGCCTTGTTCTGTCCCGTCGCTGCGCTCGCCCCGGCTCGCTTGCCGTAGCGCTTCTCGAAGCGGGCCACGCGGCCGCCGCTGTCGAGGATCTTCTGCTTGCCGGTGTAGAACGGGTGGCACTGCGAGCAAACCTCGACGTGAATCTGGCCGCTCTTCTTTGTGCTACGCGTGGTGAACGTGGCGCCGCAACCGCAGTGCACCGTCGTCTCGACGTAGTCAGGGTGAATACCCGATTTCATGGTTTCCTCTTCAATCGTGGGCCCCGGGTCGCCCCTCCCCGAAGTGGAGTTATCGGCGTGAACCGGAACCGAGGGTGTCGGCGGTCCATTATGCCAGCTCAACCGCCAGCAGCCTAAACGCGTGCCAGTGGGCGGGTATTCCTCCCGCAACGCGGGAGGACAGATCTAGAAATGTGTATACCGTGACACAATGCTCTGGTGACGAGCGGCACCGCCACCAAGAACGTCCGCGATCGGCTGATTGACGCCGCGGAAGTCTGTCTGCGCGCCAAGGGAATTCGGTCGACGACGGTGTCCGAGGTAGCCGAGGTCGCCGGCGTGTCACGAGGCTGGCTGTACCGGCATTTCCCCGACAAGGTGTCCCTGCTGGGCGCCGCGATCGTGCGCCTCAACGAGACGTACTGGTGCGAGGCACACGCCCTGCTCGAGCAGGTCGAGGGCCTGGATCGCCAGATGGCCCTGGGCATCACTCGCGCCCGCAGCGCGTACGACGATCCCGGCGCGCTGCTGATGAAGCTGCGAACGGATGAGCCCGAGGAGTTCGCGGCCTGCGCAGGCGCGGGCGTGCAGGGCCTTGTCCCCGATCTGGCCGACTTCTGGTCGCGCTATCTGATCGCCGCACGCGACCGCGGCGAGATCCACCAGGACACCGACATCGCCGAAGCGTCGGAATGGGTGGCGCGCGTACTGCTTTCGCTCTCCACTGTTCCGGGCAACACGCTTGACCCCAGTGACGCCGATGCCGTGGCGGCGCACGTGCGCCGCTACGTCATGCCCGGATTGCGGGCCGACCCCGCGGTGTGATTTCGGTGCGCTAATCGACGCTAGGCGTACGTTAGCGCGCCGAAATCGCTACTTAGTCGGCGTCCATCGAGCCCGGTGCGGTCTTGGAGACCTGCACCAGGAACTCGTAGTTGTTCTTGGTCTTGCGCAGCTGGCTCATCAGCAGGTCGATGGCCTGATGCGGGTCGAGACCCGAGAGCACGCGGCGCAGCTTGTGTACGACCGCGAACTCGTCTGGCGAGAGCAGCAGCTCGTCCTTGCGGGTGCCGGACGGGTTCACGTCGACGGCCGGGAAGACCCGCCGCTCGGAGATCTTGCGGTCGAGCTTGAGCTCGGCGTTGCCGGTGCCCTTGAACTCCTCGAAGATCACCGTGTCACCGGTCGATCCGGTCTCCACCATCGCGGTCGCGATGATCGTCAGCGAGCCGCCCTCCTCGATGTTTCGCGCCGCGCCGAGGAACCGCTTTGGCGGATACAGCGCGGTCGAGTCGACACCACCGGACAGGATACGGCCGGATGCGGGCGACGCGTTGTTGTACGCGCGGCCCAGTCGGGTGATCGAGTCGAGCAGCACGACGACGTCCTTGCCCTGCTCGACGAGGCGCTTGGCCCGCTCGATCGCCAGCTCCGCGGCCTGGGTGTGGTCCGACGGCGGACGGTCGAAGGTCGAGGCGATGACCTCACCCTTCACCGAGCGCTGCATGTCGGTGACCTCTTCCGGTCGCTCGTCGACGAGCACCACCATCAGGTGGCATTCCGGGTTGTTCCTGGTGATCGCGTTCGCGATGTCCTGAAGGATCGTGGTCTTACCGGCCTTTGGCGGCGACACGATCAGCGCACGCTGCCCCTTGCCGACCGGCATGATCAGGTCGATGACGCGGGTCGTCAGCTTCTCGCTGGTGGTTTCCAGGCGCAGCCGCGCGTTGGGATAGAGCGGGGTGAGCTTGGTGAAGTCCGGGCGCTTCTTGGCGTCCTCGACCGGGCCACCGTTGACGGTGTCGAGCCGGACCAACGGGTTGAACTTCTGCCGCTGGTTGGGCTGCTCACCGTCCTTGGGCACGCGCACCGCACCGGTCACCGCGTCGCCGCGGCGCAGACCGTTCTTGCGCACCATGTTCATGGAGACGTAGACGTCGTTGGGGCCGGCCAGGTAGCCGGAGGTGCGGACGAACGCGTAGTTGTCGAGCACGTCGAGGATGCCCGCGACGGGCTGAACGACGTCATCCTCACGCAGCTCGGTATCGCGGTCACCACCGCCACCGCCCTCGCTGCCGCGTTCGCGGCGCCTGCGGTCACGGAACCGGCGGCCGCGGCGTCCGCCACGGCCCTCGCCGTCGTCATCGCCGGCGTTGCCGCCGCGGTTCTGGCCGCCCTGATCGCCTTGCTGATCGTCGGACTTGGTGTCCTGCTTCCGGGCCTTCTCACCTTGGGCGTCGGCCTTTTTCTGCTGGTCGGGCTCCGGCTTGTTCTCGTCCGCGCCGCCGGGGGCACCGGCCCCGCGAGCGGCACCGCGACGCTCACGGCGCTGGGGAGCCTGCTCCTCGGCGGGCTGCTCGGTCGCGCCGGCCTCGGTCGCGGTGTCGGCTGCAGGCTTAGCGGTGTCGGTTGAGTCGCTGCTTGCTGCGGCCTGCGGGCGGCCGTTGGACTCGCCACGGCGTTCACGGATGGCGGCGACGAGTTCGCCCTTGCGCATTCCGGACGCACCCGCGACGCCGATCTGCTTGGCCAGCGCACGTAGTTCGGGCAGCACCATGGACGACAGGGACGCGGGGCGATCGCCCGACGCGACGTCGGCCGTGGGCGCGGTTTCCGCGGTGGACGTGCCGTTTGTAGCGTCTGCGGCGGAGTCGCCTTGGGAAGATGATTTGTCTGAATTCACGGGTTGGGTGTGCGGCAGCTCGACGTTCTCGTCGCTACCACCAGCCGTGATGAGGTCCGTTTCAGTCACGGATTTCCTTTCTGATCCCCCGCTGGTCAAGTCGACGCGGGGGTCCGGGGCACTCAGCTGATGCGCTGAATGCGGAGGTCCCACCATTGCCTCTGCAACGGTGATCGCCGGGATTCGCCGGTATGCGGCGAACCGTCAGTCCACAAGATTGAACACCTAAAGGGGAAGTGGTTGTCCTAGTGTCGGCGCAGGCAGAGACGCTACGATTGCTGGACGACAGCGAGAATAACCCGCTTCGGGGCTGGAAGCAAGAAACACCCTGATTCGCCTGTGACTCGTGTGATCCGCAAAGTTAGCTCCGAACGGCCACGCCCGACGTCCATCGGACGCCTTCACCAACGGCCATCTTGCTGACGGTGAACCCGTTGGCAGTGCCGTACTCCAACGCCTCTGCAGGCAATTCTGGGTGGGGACTCAGTGCGATGACCGCAGGACCGGCACCGGAGAGCACCGCCGCAACACCACAACGCCGGAGTATCCGCAGGTATTCCGCCGATGCCGGCATGGCGGCTGCACGCTGGGGCTGGTGCAGGACGTCCTCCGTCGCCTCCATCAGTAGATCCGGCCGCTCGGTCAGCGCCACCACCAGCAGCGCTGCGCGGCTGACGTTGAACCGGGCGTCGGTGTGACTGACCTCGTTGGGAAGCAGCACGCGCGTCTCGGCCGTCGACGAGCGCTCCTCGGGGATCGCCGGAAACAGGTGGATGTCGGGGTGCAGCCGCAGCGGCGCTGCCGCATAGCGCGGCAGCACGCCTTCGTGTTCGGTCCAGGACACCACCGCGCCCCCGAGGACGGCGGCCGAGGCGTTGTCGGGATGCCCCTCGAATTCGGACGACAGCTGGATCAATTCTGATTCACTGAGCGGTGTCGAGCCCACTTGCGTCACAAGCCCGTTGACGACGGCGAGTCCGCCGACAACAGCCGCGGCCGAGGAGCCGAGCCCGCGGGAATGTGGAATCCCGTTGCGGCAGTGAATATTCAGCCCAGATGCAGTGACGCCCGTAGCCTGCATTCCGTGCTCGATGGCCCGCACCACCAAGTGAGTCGAATCCAGCGGAACCTGGCCGGCGCCTTCGCCCTCCACATCAATCGTGAGGCCGGATTCGGTTGTCTCGACGACGATTTCGTCGTAAAGGCTCAGCGCCAGTCCGAGACTGTCGAAACCGGGCCCGAGATTGGCGCTCGATGCCGCCACGACGGCGGTCGCCGTCAGCCCGGCCGGCAGAGTCTGCCTCACTCTCGAAGTCTCCTGCTCCCCACGTGCGCGGCTTAGTCCAACCCCAGCTGCGCGGCCACGGCGACGGGATCAACCGGCACCGGAGTGACGGCGGGCATGCCCTTCAGCGCGGTGTCGGGATCCTTGAGGCCGTTGCCCGTCACTGTGCACACCACCGTCGATCCCTTGGCCACCCAGCCGTCCTCGATCGACTTCAGCAGGCCGGCGATGCTGGCCGCCGACGCGGGCTCGACGAAGACGCCCTCGGCGCGCGCCACCAGGTGATACGCGGCGAGGATCTCCTCGTCGGTGGCGGCAAGGAAACGGCCGTTGGACTGCTGTTGTGCCTCGACCGCGGATGCCCACGATGCCGGCGACCCGATCCGGATAGCGGTGGCGATGGTCTCGGGGTGACTGACCGGCTCCCCCAGCACGAGCGGTGCAGCGCCCGCGGCCTGGGTGCCCAGCATGCGGGGTAGCCGGTCGGACAGCCCGTCACGGTGGTACTCGGTGTAGCCCTTCCAATAGGCGGTGATGTTGCCCGCGTTGCCGACGGGCAGCGCATGCACGTCGGGCGCAGTGCCGAGCGCGTCGACGATCTCGAATGCCGCGGTCTTCTGCCCTTCGATGCGGAACGGATTGACGGAGTTGACGAGCGAGACGGTCGGAAAGTCGGCGGTGAGCTTGCGGGCCAGCTCGAGGCAGTCGTCGAAATTGCCGTCGATCTGGATGATCTTCGCGCCGTGCATGACCGCCTGCGCGAGCTTGCCCATCGCGATCTTGCCCTGCGGAATCAGCACCGCGCAGGTGATGCCTGCGCGTGCTGCATACGCCGCGGCCGACGCCGATGTGTTTCCCGTCGACGCGCACAGCACGGCCTGCTGACCCCGCGCCACTGCCTCGGTGACGGCCGTGGTCATGCCGCGGTCCTTGAACGAACCCGTTGGGTTGAGGCCTTCGACCTTGAGATGCACTGTGCACCCGGTGTATTCCGACAGCCGCGGCGCTGAAACCAGCGGGGTGCCGCCCTCGAGCAGGGTGATCGCCGTCCAATCGTCCTCGACCGGCAGCCGGTCGCGGTACGCAGCGATCAGCCCCGGCCAGGGCTGATGGACGGCCTTGGGAAGAGTGCTCATCGGGTCGTTGCGGCGTGGAATCCTCTGGCTTTAGTCGGGGGAGGTAACGCCGCTTCTCCTTTCGATAACTTGTCGGTGGTACCGGCTAGGTTGCTGGCGTGTCGCGTTACCCGTGGCTTCCTACCGCTGAGCAGGGGGCTGTGTTGGCGGAGCATTGTCGCCATGCCCGGTATGTGTGGAACCTGGCCTTCGAGCAGCAGCGGCATTGGCAGCCCGGTCGCCGCGCGCCCGGCTATAGCGAGCAGCGTGCTCAGTTGACCGCGGCCCGTGCCGAGCACGACTGGCTGGCGGCCTGGTCGCAAACGGTGCAGCAGCAGGCGCTGCGGGACCTCGCCCAGGCGATGCGCAACTTTTTCGGCGGACCCCACCGCCGCCCGACGTGGCGCAAAGCCGGTGTGCATGAGGGATTCCGGCAGGTCGCGGTGAAATCGCATCATGTCGAGCGTCTGAATCGCCGGTTGGCTCAGGTGTGGGTGCCCAAGGTCGGCTGGGTGCGCTTCCTCGACGTGCGTGCGATGACCCGCAGTGCACGGGGAACGGTGGCGCAACCTGGTGTGCGGGTAGCTCAGAAACGCGGTCTGAACCGAGCTATCAGACGAAGCGGTTGGGCTCTGCTCGCTACGCGTTTGCAGCACAACGCTTTCGGTCGCGTCGAGCACGTGTCGGCCGCGTACACGTCGCAACGATGCTCCGCGTGCGGGCACGTCGCTCCCGAAAACCGCAAGAGCCAAGCGGTTTTCGAGTGCGAATCCTGCAGCGCGGCGCCGTGCAACGCCGACGTGAACGCTGCACGCAACATCGCCGGCGGACGGGCGGTGACAGGAGACCTCGGCACTAGCCAGTCTGCGAACCGTGAACCTCAACTCTGCTCTCCTGCCGCCTAGGTAGTAGGTGGGGTTGGAATCCCGCGGCTTCAGCCAGGGGAGGACGTCAATCGCTGCTTCCTTCCATGCGGAGCACGCTGTTGACGCTCTGCACCATGTCGAGGTCGGCCAGCGCCGCAACGGTCTCCGACAACGCCGCATCGGTCGCCTGATGGGTGACGACGACGATGCGGGCGCCGCAGCGCTGACCGCCCTCGTCGACCATGCCCTCCTGGCGCACCTCGGCGATGCTGACCTCACGCTTGCCGAATTCGGCTGCGACAGCTGACAACACGCCGGGTCGGTCCGCGACGTTCATGTTCACGTAGTAGCGGGTGGGGATGAACCCGATGGGCGAGATCGGCAGCTTCGCATACTTCGACTCGCGCGGGCCACGGCCGCCCTGCACACGGTTGCGGGCGGCCATGACGACATCGCCCATCACCGCGGAGGCGGTCGGCGCGCCGCCGGCGCCCTGGCCGTAGAACATCAACCGGCCCGCGGCCTCGGCCTCCACCACGACAGCGTTGAACGCGCCGTTGACTGCAGCCAGCGGGTGGTCGAGCGGCACAAGCGCCGGATAGACACGCGCCGAGACCCGTTGCTGCCCTTCGTCAGTAGTGAGTCGCTCACATATGGCCAGCAGCTTGATGGTGCAGCCCAGTGCGCGAGCCGACTCGAAGTCGGCGGCCGTCACCTTGGTGATGCCCTCACGGTAGACGTCGTCGGCGGTCACGCGGGTGTGGAATGCGATTGAAGCAAGGATCGCGGCCTTGGCCGCGGCGTCGTACCCCTCGACGTCGGCGGTCGGATCGGCCTCCGCATAGCCGAGAGCGCTGGCGTCGGCCAGAGCACTGTCGTAGTCGGCACCGGTGCTGTCCATCTCGGAGAGGATGTAGTTGGTGGTGCCGTTGACGATTCCGGCGACCCGCAGCACGGTGTCGCCCGCCAGCGACTGGGTGAGCGGGCGGATGACAGGGATCGCACCGGCGACGGCAGCCTCGAAGTACAGGTCGACGTGGGCATGCTCGGCGGCCTGCGCCAATTCGCCTGTGGACACTGCCATCAGCGCCTTGTTGGCGGTCACGACCGACTTGCCCTGTTCGAGCGCGCTGAGGATGGCCTTGCGGGCAGGCTCGACCGGCCCCATCAGCTCGACGACGACGTCGACGTCGTCGCGGGACACCAACTCCTCGACGTTGTCGGTAAGCAGATCGATCGGCACGCCGCGGTCGTCCGCTACGCGGCGCACCCCGATGCCGCGCAGCACGAGCGGCGCGCCGATGCGTGCGGTCAGGTCGCTGGCGCTCTCCTCGATGATGCGGACCACTTCGCTGCCCACGTTGCCGAGCCCCAACACGGCCACACCGATGGGCTTTTCGTCGTTATTCATGCGCAATACGCCTTCTCCTCGCTCACCGTTCACGGTTTACCTCACTTCCAGACTGAGCAGATCGTCGACAGTCTCCCGGCGCAGAATCAGGCGGGCCTGCCCGTTTCGCACGGCCACCACAGCGGGGCGACCGATCAGGTTGTAACGGCTCGACATGGAGTAGCAATAAGCACCCGTGGCGGCCACCCCCAGCAGGTCGCCGGGTGTGATGTCGTCGGGTAGCCAGGTGTCGCGCACGACGATATCGCCGCTTTCACAATGCTTCCCGACGACGCGCGACAGCGTCGGTGGTGCGTTGCTTGTGCGGGACAGGAGCCGCACGTCGTACTCGGCGCCGTACAGCGACGTGCGGATGTTGTCGCTCATCCCGCCGTCGACGCTGACATAGCAGCGGTGCGCGTTGGCGCTGACGTCCACATCCTTGACGGTGCCGACCTGGTACAGCGTGATGGTGCCGGGGCCGGCGATGGCGCGGCCGGGTTCGACCACGAGCCGGGGCGCGGGCAAGCCGACCGCGGCGGATTCGTTGCCGACGATGGCGCCGAGCTTGGCGGCCAGGTCCTGTACCGGTGGCGGATCGTCATGCGGCAGGTAGGAGATGCCGAGCCCACCGCCGAGGTCGACCGTGTCGAGTTGGCTTGTTTTGTCGACTCCGAACTCCGCGACGACATCATGCAGCAGGCCGATCACCCGGTGTGCGGCAAGCTCAAAGCCCGCGACGTCGAAGATCTGCGACCCGATGTGGCTGTGCAGTCCGACGAGGCGCAGGTTTTCGGTGGCGAACACGCGCCGCACCGCGGCCATGGCCGCGCCGCTGGCCAGCGACAGCCCGAACTTCTGATCTTCGTGTGCGGTCGAGATGAACTCGTGGGTGTGCGCTTCGACGCCGACGGTGACCCTCACGAGAACGTCTTGAACGACGCCGGCCGCACCGGCGATCGCGTCGAGGCGTTCAATCTCGGTCATCGAGTCGAGCACCACATGGCCGATGCCGGCCTTGACGGCAGCCGCCAGCTCGTCGATTGATTTATTATTGCCGTGCAACGCGATTCGCTCGGCCGGAAAGCCGGCGTGGAGCGCGACGGCCAATTCGCCGCCGCTGGCCACGTCAAGGGACAGGCCCTCCTCATCGACCCAGCGCGCCACCTCGGTGCACAGGAATGCCTTCGCGGCGTAGCGCACATATTCACCGCCGCCGAATGCGGCGGCGATCTCGCGGCAACGTGACCGGAAGTCGTCCTCGTCGATCACGAAGACGGGGGTGCCGAACTCGGCTGCAATATCGGTGACGGGCACGCCCGCGATCGATACCAAGCCGTCGTGGCC
>DASQCE010000516.1:0-8638 GCA_035634855.1 Mycobacterium sp. | reverse complement strand
GATCGGCGACGCGCGCGGCTGGCTGCATCCGCTGGCGGTGGCGCGGTCGGTGTTGATCGCGAAGGCGTCGGCGTGGGTGGGCGCGCTGGTGCTCGGCTGGTGGATCGCAGTGCTTACTTATCTTTTGCCGCGCCGCAGCACGCTGAGGGTGGCCGGCGAGGACACCGCGGGAGCGGTCGTCGCAGCCGTCAGCGCGCTCGCGCTGGTGGCTGCAGCGCTATGGCTTCAGCATTGCTGCAAGTCGCCACAAGAGCCGCCGGACAACGCCGATGGGGCGACCGAGTAGCTGACCCGCGGCCTCGTCGGCCGAATCGCCGAAGTGGTCGACACGCGAGATGACCTGTGGCAGGTACAGTCGGCCCATGACCGATCTGTCCCGCGGTACACGCGCTCGGCGCGGCGCCCGCAGGCCCGGTTGGTTGCTCCTGACGGTGTTGCTGGTGCTCGCCATCGGGGCGAGTTCCGCCCTGGTGTTCACCAGCCGTGTCGAGTTGCTGAAGCTCGCCGTCATCCTGGCGCTGTGGGCCGCCGTGGTTGCGGCGTTCGTGTCGGTCATCTATCGCAGACAAAGCGATATCGACCAGGCCAAGGTGCGAGATCTCAAGCTGGTCTACGACTTGCAGTTGGATCGGGAGATCTCGGCACGCCGGGAATACGAGCTGACGGTGGAAACCCAACTCCGGCGCGAGCTGACTTCCGAAATACGGGCCCAGGCTGCCGATGAGGTCGCCGGTTTGCGGGCCGAGTTGGCGGCGTTGCGCGCCAATTTGGAGATTCTGTTCGACGCCGACCTGTCCCACCGGCCCGCGATCGAAACGGATCGGAGCCGCGTTTACAGCGACTGGACGCGCGACACCGAAACCACGGGCCGGGTGACCGCCAGCCGGATCGACAGCGAAGACGGCGAGGACCTCGACGCGAACACCGAGGAGAGCCCGATCATCGATGTGCGTGCAGAACCCCATCCGGCCGACGCCGAATGGGTGTCACCGCCGAGTTACGGCGGTGCGCACCGCAGGCCGTCGGAGGCGGAGCAGGAGGCTCGGCGCCATCGCGTCGAGGAGCCGCCGCGCGCGTGGTCACCACCGCCACCGCAGCCGTCACCTCAACCGGTCTCGCAGCCCGCACCCGAGCCCCAACTCACTTGGCAGTCAACGCAACAGGAGCGCCCGCCCGCCCCGGCTCCCGAACCGCCCCCGCCTCCGCCGCGCCCTGAGCCCGAACCGGAACCCGAACCCGAACCGGAACCGGAGCCCAAACCGGAACCGGAGCCCGAACCGGAACCGGAGCCGGTCGCGCAGGCTCCGGAATGGCAGCCCGCGCCCGCGGAGGGAGAGTGGATACCCGCAGGCGCGCCGGGCAGCAACTGGGTGTCACCCGCGGCGCCCAATTCGTCGGCTCAGTCGACGGGCGAAAACGGCTCCGCCGCTGAATATGTCGGGAGGAGACGGGCACCCGAGCCCGCTGGATCTGATTCACCGGCTCAGCCGGCTGGAGTTGATTCACCGGCTCAGCCGGCGATGCAGTCCCCGCCCGCCGAACCGCGGGGCCGCCATTCAGCACCACCCGAGGCCGTCGATCCTGGGCGCCCGCCTGCGCCACCGACATTGGCTGCCGAATCCGGGGGACGCCCGCCCCATCCCGAGCCCGAGCCCGAGCCGGCGCCCGAACCGCCGCCTGCGCAGCCGGACGCGCGGCGGCACCGCAGCGCAGAGGACACCGGCGGGCAGTCGGTTGCCGAGCTGCTCGCCAGGCTTCATGCCACCCCGACCGGAGGCGGCCGTCGCAGGCGCCGCGATGAGTGAGTTAGGCTCATAGCGACCGTCCGGTACCCGCAACGCAGGACCGGAACGACAAAACCACGACAATTTGCGAGGTCGTCTGCGATGGAGCATGTCGACGGACTGCGTCCGGCGCGGCTCACGATCGGCATCATTTCCGCTGGTCGGGTCGGCACTGCGCTCGGTGTGGCGCTGGAGCGCGCCGATCATGTGGTGGTTGCATGCAGCGCGATTTCGCAGGAGTCGCGGCAGCGTGCCCAACGCAGGCTGCCCGACACCGCTGTCCTGCCACTCGATGAGGTCGCCGGTCGCGCCGAACTGTTGCTGCTTGCCGTTCCCGACGCCGAGCTCGCCGGGCTGGTCTCGGGCCTCGCGGCCACTTCGGCGGTAAGGCCGGGCACCATCGTCGCCCACACGTCGGGTGCCAACGGCATAGGCGTGCTGGCACCGCTGACCGAGCAGGGCTGCATCCCCCTGGCGATCCATCCCGCGATGACGTTCACCGGCACGGATGAGGACATCGCACGACTGCCCGACACCTGCTTCGGCGTCACGGCCGCCGACGAGGTCGGATACGCGATCGCGCAATCGCTGGTGCTCGAGATCGGCGGCGAGCCGTTCCGAGTCCGCGAGGATGCCCGCACGCTGTACCACGCTGCGCTTGCTCATGCGAGCAATCACATCGTCACCGTGCTACTCGACGCCGTCGAGGCGCTGCGGGCGGCGCTCTGGGGACAGGAGCTGCTGGGGCAGGAGATGGTTGGCGACGCGCCCGGGGGTATCGCCGAGCGCGTGATCGGTCCGCTGGCGCGGGCCTCGCTGGAGAACTCGCTGCAGCGTGGGCAGGCGGCGCTGACCGGCCCGGTGGCACGTGGTGACGCGGCAGCGGTCGCCGGCCACCTGCGTGCGCTCGCCGAAGTGGATCCGCAACTCGCGCAGGCATATCGGGCCAACTCGTTGCGCACCGCACAGCGTGCGCACGCGCCGGACGACGTATTCGCTGTCCTCGCCGAGGCGGGACAACCATGAACACCCCAAAACCGCAGTTCAACGCCGGGGACCTCAACGTTTACTCCAGCCCGCGCGACGTCTCCGATGTCAGCCGGGCGCTGCGGGTCACCGGCCGGAGGGTGATGCTCGTGCCGACGATGGGCGCGCTGCACGAGGGCCACCTGTCGCTGATCCGGGCCGCGAAGCGGGTGCAGGGCGCTGTTGTGGTGGTGTCGATCTTTGTCAACCCGCTGCAGTTCGGTGCCGGCGAAGACCTGGACGCCTACCCGCGCACGCTCGAGGACGATCTCGCGGCGCTGCGCGCCGAAGGCGTCGAGATCGCGTTCACGCCGACGGCAGCCGACATGTACCCGGATGGCAGACGCACCTCCGTGCAACCGGGGCCACTGGGCGCGGAGCTCGAAGGTGGCTCCCGCCCAACGCATTTCGCAGGTGTGCTGACCGTCGTGCTCAAACTGCTGCAGATCGTGCGGCCCGATCGTGCGTTCTTCGGCGAGAAGGATTACCAGCAGCTGGTGCTCATCCGGCAGATGGTCGCCGACCTCAATGTCGACACGCAGATCGTCGGAGTCCCCATCGTGCGGGAAGCCGACGGGCTGGCCATGTCGTCGCGCAATCGCTACCTCGACGAGGTGGACCGCGAGCAGGCAGGCGCGCTGTCGGCGGCCCTGTTAGCAGGCATGTACGCCGCCTCCGGCGGCACCGCAGTGGCGCTGGACGCCGCTAGCGCCGTGCTGGATGAGGTGCCCGCGATCGAAGTCGACTACCTCGAGGTGCGGGACGCGATGCTGGGCCCGGCGCCTGCCGAGGGCATCGCCCGCATGCTCCTAGCTGCGCGGCTTGGCAGCACCAGGCTGCTCGACAACATCGCCATCGACATCGGAGCAACCACCGGCACCGACGGACACCCTCGGGTCGGCTCGGACGAGAACCACGAACTGCCTTGGAGGAATTGATGTTACGGACAATGCTGAAATCGAAGATTCACCGCGCCACGGTCACCAATGCCGACCTGCACTATGTCGGGTCGGTGACCATCGACGCCGACTTGATGGATGCGGCCGACCTGATCGAGGGCGAGCAGGTCACGATCGTCGACATCGACAACGGCGCGCGGCTGGTCACGTACGCGATCACCGGCGAGCGCGGCAGTGGCATGATCGGCATCAACGGCGCCGCCGCGCATCTCGTCCATCCTGGTGATCTGGTGATCCTCATCGCCTACGGCACGATGGAAGACGCCGAGGCAAAGGCTTATCAGCCCCGGGTGGTGTTCGTCGACGCCGACAACAAGCAGATCGACCTGGGTCACGACCCCGCCTACGTGCCGGCCGACGCGGCCGAGCTGATGTCGTCGCGGTAAACCCGTGCTTCTCGCGATCGACGTCCGCAACACCCACACCGTCATTGGCCTGATCTCCGGGTCCGGCGACCACGCCAAGGTGGTGCAGCACTGGCGGATTCGCACGGAATCAGAGGTGACCTCCGATGAGCTGGCGCTCACCCTCGACGGCCTGATCGGCGACGACTCCGAGCGCCTGACCGGCGCGGCGGGGCTGTCGACGGTGCCGTCGGTGCTGCACGAGGTGCGACTGATGCTCGAGCAGTACTGGCCGTCGGTGCCGCACGTGCTGATCGAGCCCGGTGTGCGCACCGGCATCCCGCTCCTGGTCGACAATCCCAAAGAGGTTGGCGCAGACCGTATCGTCAACTGTCTGGCCGCCTTCCACAAGTACAACTCCGCCGCGATCGTGGTCGACTTCGGCTCGTCGATCTGCGTCGACGTGGTCTCCGCCAAGGGTGAATTCCTGGGCGGGGCAATCGCTCCCGGTGTGCAGGTGTCCTCCGATGCTGCAGCCGCACGGTCGGCTGCGTTGCGCCGCGTCGAGCTCACCCGGCCCCGTTCGGTGGTTGGCAAGAACACCGTCGAGTGCATGCAGTCCGGCGCCGTGTTCGGATTCGCCGCGCTGGTCGACGGCTTGGTCACCCGGATCCGCGAGGACGTCGACGGCTTCGCCGGTCACGACGTCTCGGTGGTGGCCACCGGCCACACTGCTCCTCTCGTGCTGCCCGACCTGCACACGGTGGACAAGTACGACCAGCACCTCACCCTTGACGGCCTGCGACTGGTGTTCGAGCGCAACCGCGACAGCTCACGCGGACGGCTGAAGCAGGCCCGCTAAGAGTGATTTCGGCGCGCTAACCGTCGCTGAGCGTGGATAAGCGCGCCGAAATCACTAAAAGAACGTGCGGATCAGGCCGACGACGCGGTCGTCGGCATCGAGCTCGGGAATGAGCTGCCATTTGTCGAACACCGTGCACGGATGCGAAATGCCAAATCCGAGCCAGCCGCCGACCTCGACGCTGTCGCCCGCGCCCAGCCGCAGATACGCGTGCTGATCGTTGAGCTTGGTGACGACGCTGTCGGCAAGCCTGAGCGGCACCGGCAGATCCTGGTCGAACGACACGTCGCGGCGGCCCATCGTCAGTACTGCCAGCCCGGACTCCGGACGTGACACCACCTGGGCCCACACTTGCAGGGCGGGCAGCAGCGCGGCACGAAGAGGCGACGTTCTGGCATAGAGCCCGTCGTCATGCGTGAGATACGCGCCGCTGCGCACGATCGTGCGCACCGCCAATCCTTCGGGCCAGTCGCCGGTCAGCACGTCGGCGACCGCGTCGAAATACGTGCTGCCGCCCGCAGTCACGATCACGCGGTCCGCCTCGAACAGCGGGGCCAGTCGCACCGCGGCGGCGCGCATCTCCTGCAGGTAGTCGACGACGCCTGCCAGAGCGTCGGGCGCGGTGTCGTGCCCGCGCGCCGCCTCGTACCCGGCAACACCGACCAGCCTCAGCTGTGGCGATGCGGCGGCCGCGCGCGCCACTTCGTCGACCGCGGCAGGTCCCCGGCAGCCAGTGCGCCCGCCGGGCATGCCGACCTCCACGCAGACGTCGACCGGTCTCTCCGCTCCCGCTGCGGTCAGGGCCGCGGTCATCAGCTCGACGCCACGCACCGAATCCACCCAGCACACCATTGAAAAGTCCGGGTGGGCATCCAGTTCGGTTGCCAGCCAGCGCAATCCGGCCCCATCGACCAGCTCGTTGGCGAGCACCACGTCACGCACCCCGAAGGCGCGGTAGGTGCGGACGTGGCTCAGCGTCGCCGCAGTGATACCGCAGGCGCCCGCGTCGAGTTGGCGGGCGAACAGCTGCGGCGCCATGTGTGTCTTGCCGTGCGGCGCCAGCTCGACGCCACGCTCGTGGCACCAGCGGGCCATCGCGGTGAGGTTGTGCGTGAGCGCATCCGCGCGCAGCACACAGACCGGGCCGACCGCGCCGCCGGCAATTCCACTCCCGCCGGCTGAGCCGGCAATCCCACTCTCGTCGGCTGAGCCGCCAATTCCACGAGTGCCTTCGAACAGATCGGGTGCCTGTTCGCAGATGTCCGCGTAGGTGTGGCCCCACCACGACGCAGGCAGGCCCTTGAAGCGCCAGTCGATTACCTCGTCGGCCAAGGCGGCTACCGCCGCCGCGCTGATGGGACCTGCCATGTGTTCATTTAAGCTGGCAGGTCGTGACGTCTCCTGATCAGCCCGACTCCGAGTCCGATGTCCCCGAGCAGTTCCGGATCCGTCAGGCCAAGCGGGAGCGGCTGCTTGACGAGGGCCGTGAGCCGTACCCGGTCGAGGTTTCCCGCACGCATACCCTCGCTGAGATCCGCCAGGCGTATCCAGAGCTGGCGGCCAACACCGAGACCGGCCAGATCGTCGGTGTCGCCGGTCGGGTGATGTTTGCCCGTAACTCCGGAAAGCTGTGTTTCGCGACACTGCAGGAGGGCGACGGGACCCAGTTGCAGGTGATGATCAGCCTCGACCGCGTCGGACAGGAGTCGCTCGACGCCTGGAAGGGCGACGTTGATCTCGGCGACATCGTTTATGTGCACGGCGAGGTGATCAGTTCCCGGCGCGGCGAACTATCTGTGCTTTCCGATTCCTGGCAAATTGTTTCCAAGGCGTTGCGGCCGCTTCCCGTCGCCCACAAAGAGATGAGCGAAGAGTCGCGCGTACGGCAGCGCTATGTCGACCTGATCGTTCGTCCGGAGGCCCGCACCATTGCTCGCCAACGGGTAGCGGTGGTGCGCGCGGTTCGCTCGGCCCTGGAACGGCGTGGCTTTCTTGAAGTCGAGACACCAATGTTGCAGACCTTGGCAGGCGGTGCGGCTGCCCGCCCGTTCGTCACACACTCGAATGCGCTCGATGCGGACCTCTACCTCCGCATCGCACCCGAACTGTTCCTAAAGCGTTGCTTGGTGGGCGGTTTCGACAGGGTCTTCGAGTTGAATCGCGTGTTCCGAAACGAAGGCGCGGATTCCACACATTCGCCCGAATTCGCGATGCTCGAGACATATCAGGCCTACGCCACCTACGACGATTCCGCGGTCATGACGCGGGAGGTTATTCAGGAGGTCGCCGACGAAGCGATCGGCAGCAGAAAGCTGCCATTGCCCGATGGCACCATCTACGACGTGGACGGCGAATGGGAGACGATACAAATGTATCCATCGCTGTCTGCAGCGCTCGGTGAAGAGATCAACCCGCATACGCCGGCTGATCGGTTATGGGAGATCGCCGATCGGCTCGACGTTGAGATTCCGCGCGACCGTGGTTACGGGCACGGGAAATTAGTCGAGGAACTATGGGAGCACACGGTCGGAAACAAGCTTTGGGCGCCAACCTTCGTACGCGATTTTCCGGTGGAGACGACGCCGCTGACCCGCTCACACCGCAGCATCGAGGGGGTCACCGAGAAGTGGGATCTCTACATCCGGCAGATCGAACTGGCGACCGGCTACTCCGAGCTGATCGACCCCGTTATCCAACGCGAAAGGTTCGAAGCTCAGGCCCGCGCCGCCGCCGCCGGCGACGACGAGGCAATGGCTCTCGATGAGGATTTTTTGGCCGCATTGGAGTATGCGATGCCGCCAACTACTGGCACCGGAATGGGTATCGATCGGTTGTTGATGGCATTGACGGGAGTGTCGATTAGAGAGACAGTTTTGTTCCCGATTGTTCGTCGGCACAGCAACTGAACTGCTTCGATTCAGAAGTTGTTGTATTTATATGCTTGTCTGTGGCACATTGGTGCGGGGTTCGAGGTCTAATCTACCGAGCTAGTGCTCAAGCGGAAGGGCAGTGTGGGCTAATGGCGAAGAAAGTGACCGTCACGTTGGTCGATGATTTCGACGGCGAAGGTGCCGCCGATGAGACGGTCGAATTCGGGCTCGACGGGGTGAGCTATGAGATCGACCTTTCTTCCAAGAATGCCTCAAAGCTTCGGAACGACTTGAAGCAATGGGTGGATGCCGGCCGCCGGGTCGGGGGCCGCAGGCGCGGGCGTTCGGCCGGATCGGGCCGCGGACGGGCGGCGATCGATCGTGAACAAAGCGCCGCAATCCGCGAATGGGCACGCCGCAACGGGCACAACGTGTCGACCCGCGGACGCATCCCCGCCGACGTCATCGATGCCTTCCACGCGGCAACATAGTAGGCCGTTGCCAGAATGCGGGCCCGTCGTCGGGTGCGCGGTACCTGCTTTCGCTAGCGGCGAACTCGCCGCCGTCAGCAACTGGAAACGTTTCCGCCACTCAAGGCGTTGCTAGTCAGCAGCACCGGATGGATGGGTGTCAGCTCCCTCGGTTCGCCCGATATGTCCGCCGAGAGCAGACGGCCAAGCGGGGCGGGGGGAGCGGCCGCCCATTAGAGTGGACGGTAGGTGCGGTGCGCCTTTCCGGCGTAGGGCGCCGACCTATTGATGGAGAGCAGGTAACCACCGATGTTTGAGAGATT
>DASQCE010000515.1:0-7574 GCA_035634855.1 Mycobacterium sp. | reverse complement strand
GCCTGGCCGAGGAAGCTTTCACCAGCGACCAGGAGGACGAGGCCATGCGGGAGAAACCCGAGCAGCAGGCGCAATGGCGGTACCGGCGGCCCCTTGCCTAGGCTCAGGACGCGTGGCCCAAATCAATCCGTTTCGCATCGCAGTCCCCGACGCTGATCTCGCCGACTTGAAGGACAGGCTGGGCCGCACCCGATGGCCGGAGGCCGAGTGCGTCGATGACTGGAGCCAGGGCATCCCGCTGGGTTACGCGCGTGAGCTGGCCGACTACTGGGCCAACGAATATGACTGGCGGGCACGCGAAGCCGCGTTGAACAGGTTCGACCAGTTCACCACCGAGATCGACGGCCTCGACATCCATTTCATCCACCAACGATCTGCCGACGACGACGCCTTTCCGCTGCTGATCACGCACGGCTGGCCCGGCTCGATCGTCGAGTTTCACAAGGTGATCGAGCCGCTGACCGCCTCGGGTTTTCACGTGGTGTGCCCGTCGCTGCCGGGATACGGATTCTCTGCGAAACCGACCAGCACAGGCTGGGGTATCGAGAAGATCGCGACGGCCTGGGACACGCTGATGGGCACGCTCGGCTACGACCGGTACGGCGCACAAGGCGGCGACTGGGGCGCCGCGGTCACCACGCAGATCGGCCGCAACGGCGGTCGCTGCGCGGCGATCCACCTGAACATGCCACTCGCCCGGCCGACCGGCAGCATGGAGAACCCGACCGACGATGAGAAGCGGGCACTCGAGCGCGTCGGCTACTACCGCCAGTGGGACACCGGCTACGCCAAGGAGCAGTCGACTCGCCCGCAGACCATCGGCTACGGGCTGACCGACTCACCCGTCGGGCAGCTGGCGTGGATCGTCGAGAAGTTCTGGTCGTGGATGGACTGCGACGGTCATCCGGAGAACGTGCTCACCCGCGACGAGCTTCTCGACAACGTGATGCTCTACTGGGTAACCGCCTCAGCGGCGTCGTCGGCGCGGCTGTACTGGGAGAGCTTCCGGATCTTCAACGGGGGCGAGCGGAAACGCGTCGACGTGCCCACCGGCGTCGCCTCCTTCCCGAAGGAGATCCTCCAGGCGCCGCGCAACTGGTGCGAGGCCGCCTACAACATCACCCGCTTCACGAAGATGCCGCGCGGCGGGCACTTCGCGGCGTTCGAGCAGCCGGAGCTTTTCGTCGACGACGTGCGCGCCTTTTTCGCTACCGTGCGCTAGGGGTGTCCATGCGAGCGATCGAGGCCGATTACCTCGTGGTGGGCGCGGGCGCGATGGGGCTGGCGTTCACCGACACCTTGGTCAGTGAATCGGACGCCACGGTTGTGGTGGTGGACCGCAACGACCAGCCGGGAGGCCATTGGACGACCGCCTATCCGTTCGTGCGGCTGCATCAGCCGTCGGCGTACTACGGCGTGAACTCGCGGGATCTCGGCAGCGACACCATCGACCAGGGCGGCCTCAATGCGGGTTATTACGAGCTGGCCGGCGGCGCCGAGGTCTGCGCCTACTTCGACGCAGTGATGCGGCAGCACCTGCTGCCGACGGGTCGGGTGACCTACCTGCCGATGAGCGAATACCTCGGCGAGGGCCTCGTGCGCACGCTCGGCGGGGACGAGATCAGCGTGTTCGCACGCCGCATCGTCACCAGCCACGTGGAGATCGTCGTGCCGGCGATGCGGTCACCGTCGTACGCCGTCGCACCCGGGGTTGACTGCGTGCCGCCCAACGACCTTCCGCGAATCCGCGATGCCAGGGACCGCTATGTGATCGTCGGCGCGGGCAAGACCGCGATGGACGCCTGTCTGTGGCTGCTGCATCATGGCATCGCGCCGCAGCGGCTGACATGGATCAAACCCCGCGACTCGTGGGTGTTGGACCGAGCCGCGATTCAGCCCGGTTCGCAGTTCGCGAAAGGGGTGCTGCGCGACTTCTCGAACCAACTGGCTGCGGTGCATGAGGCTGAATCGCTGCCGGATCTGTTCGACCGGCTGGAGGCGAAGGGCTGCCTGCTGCGCATCGACCAGTCCGTCGACCCAACGATGTACCGGTGCGCGATCCTCTCGCGTGCCGAAATCGACGAGCTGCGCCGAATCGAGGACGTGGTGCGCACGGGACATGTCCAGTCGATCGAGCCGGGCCGCGTCACACTCGCGGGCGGGACCCTCGATAACGAAGGCTCAGCCCTCTACATCGACTGCAGCGCAGACGGTTTGGCGCATCGCGAGCCGACCACGGTGTTCAGCGGCGACCACATCTCCCTGCAGACGGTGCGCACCTGCCAACCCGCGTTCAGCGCGGCCGTCATCGCCCATGTCGAAGCGGCATATCGCGACGACAACACCAGGAATGCGTTCTGCGGCCCGGTGCCGTATCCGCGGGAGCCCACAGACTGGCTGCGAATGATGCTGGCGTTCAACAAGAACCAACTGCAATGGTTCTCCGACCCCGACATGATGGCCTGGGTCGACGCGGCGCGGCTCAACGTCCTGCACCACGTGTCTGCCGGTGTCAGCGAGCGGGCGCGCGAGAAAATCATCTCGGTGCTGACGTCGCAGCTCCCCGCCATCAACGATAAGCTGGAAACGCTGCTGGCGCAGGCCCGTTAGGCCAGTGACTCCACCCACGCGCGGTGCAGGGCCGCATAGCGCCCGTCACCGCGTGAGATCAGCTCGTCCGGCGTGCCGTCTTCGACGATGCGGCCATGGTCGAGTACCAACACCCGGTCGGCGACCTGCACCGTGGACAACCGGTGCGCGATGACCAGCGCGGTGCGGTCGGAAAGCACCGTTTCCAGCGCCCGCTGCACCATTCGCTCACTGGGGATATCGAGCGACGAGGTGGCCTCGTCGAGGATCAGCACCGCGGGGTCGGCGAGGAACGCGCGGGCGAACGCGACCAACTGCCGCTGCCCCGCCGAGAGCCGGCCCCCGCGCTTGGCGACATCGGTGTCGTACCCGTCGGGCAGCGCGTCGATGAACCGGTCCGCGCCGACGGCCGCGGCGGCCGCAGCCACCTCGGCATCGGTGGCGTCGGGACGGCCGAACCGGATGTTGTCAGCGACCGTCCCGTCGAACATGAAGTTCTCCTGGGTGACCATCACGACGTGGCGGCGCAGCTCGCTTTGCGAAACATCCCTCAGATCAATGCCATCCAGCGTCACCGAGCCCGCCGTCGGGTCGTAGAACCGGGCGATCAGCTTGGCGATCGTGGTCTTGCCTGCGCCGGTTGTGCCCACCAGCGCGACGGTCTGCCCCGCCGGAACCGAGAGACTCAGGTCGGGCAGCACGGGCCGCTCCGGCACATACGCGAACTGCACGTCATGGAAGCCGACGTCGCCGCGCACCCGTTCCAGCCGGACCGGTCGCTCCGGATCCTTGATGCCGGGCCGCTCGGCGAGCACACCGGCCAGCTTCTCCAACGCAGACGACGCGGACTGGAAGGTGTTGAAAAACTGCGAGATCTCCTGCATCGGTTCGAAGAACATCCGCAGATACAGCAGGAACGCCGCTAAGGTGCCGATGGTCATCTGGCCGTGCAGCACGCGGTAGCCGCCGTAGAGCAGCACCACGCCGGTGGTGATGTTGCCGACCAGCTTCACGCCGGGCATGAAGATCGCGAGCAGACGGAAGGTCTGCTCGTTGTCCGCCTTGTACCGGTCGGCGATGTCTTCGAAGATCTCCTGATTGCGCGGCTCGCGCCGGTAGGCCTGCACCGCTTTGATGCCGGTCATCGTCTCGACGAACTGCACGATCACCAGGGCGGCGCTCTCCCGCACCCTGCGGTAGGTCTTGGCCGACTCGTTGCGGAACCACCACACCAGCGCCACCAGAACCGGGAACGCCGCCAAACACATCAAACCCAGCCGAACATCCAGTGTCACAAGGAGAATGGCCGTGCCGATCAGTGTGAGCGCGGCGGTGATCAGACTGTCGAAGCCGGTCTCCAGCATGTCCTGGATGGCCTCGACGTCGTTGGTGGACCGACTCACCACCCGGCCCGACGTGTATCGCTCGTGGAACGCGATGTCCAAACGTTGGAAGTGCCGGTACACCCGCCGCCGCAGCTCGAGCAGCACCTTCTGGCCGATCCGACCGGAGCGCTGCAGGAAGAACATCCGGCTGGTGGCCTGGACCAGCACCACCACGCACAGCACGCCGACGATGACCATCAGCGTGTGCGCCGAGCCGCCGGACAGGATCGGCGGGATGCCGTGGTCGATTCCGCGCTGGACGAGCAGCGGAACGGAAAGGCGCGCAAGGTTTTCCACCACCACCACGAGCGCAAGAAGCGCGACCGTCACACGGTAGGGCCACAGCAACGAGCCGAGCAGGGCACGGGCCTCGCGGCGGCGCGGTACGCTCTCGTCGATGGGCAGGTCGTCACTCTGGTCGTCCTTGACCCGTCCACGCCACTCGTCCTCTGGGACGTCGACAGGTTGAGTGTCTGTTGTGGTCATCGGCCGTCGGCCTCCGACGTCACGAAGCCGGGCCCACGGGCAAGCTGGGGAGGTTCAGCACAGGCGGCCTCGGTCGCCTCCTGCTCCTCATACACCTGCCCGAGCCGATTGCGGTTCTCGTCATCCTCCCAAGCACAGCTGCGTTCGGCGCGGTCGTCGAGTTCGTCGTCGGCGGCCAGCAGGTAGCGGTACTGCGGCACGCTCGCCAGCAGCTGCGCGTGCGTGCCGATGTGCGTTATCGTGCCGCCGCTGAGCAGCGCGACCTTGTCGGCGAGCAGCACCGTCGACGCGCGGTGTGCGACGACGATGCCGGTCACCGAGTGCAGCACCCGGCGCAACGCCTCCTCGACGACTGCCTCCGTGTGCACGTCGAGCGCGGACAGCGTGTCGTCGAGCACCAGGATCCTGGGTGCGGCGAGGATGGCCCGCGCCAGCGACAGCCGCTGCCGCTGCCCGCCGGACAGGCTCATGCCCTGCTCGCCGATGCGGGTGTCCAGCCCGAAAGGCAGGTCGTAAACGAACTGCGCGGCGGAGACCTCGATGGCCTGCGCCAACTGCTCGTCCGTCGCTGGATTTTCTCGGGATCGACCGAGCGCTAGGTTCTCGGCCACCGACATCGAGAACAGTGTCGGGTCCTCGAACGCGGTGGCCACCGCCTGCCGCAGCGCAGGCAGGCTCAGCTCGCGGATGTCTTGGCCGTCGATGCGGATCTCACCCTCGGTTACGTCGTACAGCCGTGACAGCAGCGCGGCAAGCACCGACTTACCCGAACCCGTCGAGCCGACCAGCGCCAGCGTCTCCCCCGGCTCGACCGCGGCATCGACATGGCGCAGCGCCCAATCGCCGGGTGATGCATCCGGGAAACGGAAGCCGACGTCGACGAGTTCGAGACGCCCACCACGCGGCGCGGCGTTCGACGGCCCGTCGGTGATTTCCCGCGGTGCGTCGAAGATCTCGGCGATCCGGTTGGCGGCGGTGAACGACTCCTGCGTCATCGACAGCAGAAAGCCCAGCGACGCGATGGGCCACACCAGCGAGAGCATCATCGTGATGAACGCGACCAGTGTGCCCATCGTGACGTAGCCGTGGCCTGCGGCGTAGGCGCCGAAGCCCAGCACCACGATCAACGTGAGGTTGGGGATGATCTCCAAAACGGTCCAGAACTTCGCAGACACCGACACCCTGCCGACCTGCGTCTCATAGAGGTCGGTCAGCTGCTTGTCGAACCGGTCGTACGTGTAGTCCTCGCGACCGAACGACTTCACCACCCGCACACCGAGCGCGGATTCCTCGACATGGGTCGCGACGTGGCCGGACTGGTCCTGCGCCAGCCGCGACAGCCGGGTGTAGGTCTGCTGGAAGTGCAGGACCGTCAATGTGATTGGCACGATCGAGATCAGCACGACCACACCCAGCGGCCAGTACATCGCGAGCAGGATCGCCGTCACCACGGTGATCTGGATGACGTTGAGCAGCAGGAACACCATGCCGAACGACATGAAGCGGCGAATAGTGCTCAGGTCGTTCATGATTCGCGACAGCAGTTGGCCGGACTGCCAGCGCCCGTGGAACGACATCGGCAGTATCTGCAGCCGCGCGTAGAGGTCCTTGCGGATATCGGCTTCGACGCCCATCGTGGCGCGGGAGACCAGCCAGCGGCGGATGAACCAGAGCACCGCCTCGGAGATGCCCACTCCCATCGCGGCGGCGCCGAGCACCCACAGACCGTGCTGGTCCTGACGGCGTACCGGCCCGTCGATCACGGCCTTGGTCATCAGCGGAATGGCCACGGTGGCAACAAGGCTGGCGATCGCGACGACGACCATGGCTATCCACCGCCCGCGGTACGGCAGCAGGTAGGGCAGCAGCCGCCATAGATCCGAACCGGTACGTTCGAAGGCCGGCGGTCGCGCGATCGCCGGCGCCGAGCGCAACGTATCTACGGGTTCAGCCACTTAGTACATCTTCCCATGACCCGCAAATGCTTATCCCTTTCGCCCAAACGGACAAATGGGCGAGAAAGTGCGAGTGCGGGACGCCAAAACGTCGATCTCGGCGTGACGTCACGCTGCGACGACTTCCTCGTGAGAGCCGAATTGGGTGTCGTACAGCTCGGCGTAGCGCCCACCGCGAGCCAGCAGCTGATCGTGGGTGCCGCGTTCGACAATGCGACCGTCCTCGACGACGAGGATCATGTCGGCCGCGCGGACCGTGGAGAGCCGGTGAGCGATCAGGATCGACGTCCGGCCGGCCAGCGCCTCGGCCAATGCCTGCTGCACTGCGGCCTCCGACGCGGAGTCCAGCGATGCCGTCGCCTCGTCGAGGACGACGACCCGGGATCGGCCAAGCAGCAGGCGCGCGATGGTCAGCCGCTGCCGCTGCCCGCCCGAGAGGCGGTAGCCGCGCTCGCCCACAACGGTGTCCAGCCCGTCGGGCATGGCGGCCACGACGTCGGCGAGTCGTGCGCGTTCCAGCGCACGCCACAGCTCGTCGTCGGTGGCGTCGGGTGCGGCCAGCTGCAGGTTGGAGCGGATCGATTCGTGGACCAGGTGCCCGTCCTGAGTGACCATGCCGACGGTCTCCTTAAGTGACGCGAAGCTGACGTCGCGCACGTCGACACCGTTGAGTTTTATGGAACCGCCGCCTGAGTTCGATGTCGCCGCGTCCGCGGCTCCGACGTCGTACAGCCGCGCCAACAGCGACGCGATCGTCGACTTACCCGCACCCGACGAGCCGACCAGCGCGACCATCTGACCCGGCTGCGCGGTAAACGAAATGCCCTGCAGCACTTGATCTCCGCCACGATCGTCCAAGACGGTCACCTCTTCCAGCGAGGCCACCGAGACCTTGTCGGCGGACGGGTAGGAGAACCGCACGTCGTCGAACTCCACCGAGACGGGGCCGTCCGGCACGGCCACCGCACTGGGCTTCTCCTGAATCAGCGGCACCAGATCCAGCACCTCGAAGACCCGTTCGAAACTGACCAGGGCGCTTGCGATCTCGACATGTGCGTTGGCCAGCGCGGTCAGCGGAGAGTACAACCGCGTCAGGAGCAGTGCCAGTGACACGATCGCGCCCGTCTGCAGGTGCCCGCCGATCGCCAGCACGCCACCG
>DASQCE010000514.1:0-3892 GCA_035634855.1 Mycobacterium sp. | reverse complement strand
CACCGTCTCGCCCTCGTTGACGAGGATGTCCAGCATCTTGCCGTCGTACGGGCTCGGGATCTCGGAATCCACCTTGTCGGTGGACACGTCGAACAGCGGATCGTCGAATGCGACGTCGTCTCCCACGGCCTTGAACCACGTGCCGATCGTGCCCTCGGTGACCGACTCACCCAGTTTCGGCATGGTGATCTCGAAAACCTCACCCGTGGCGGACGGCGAGAAGTCGGCGTCCTCGGTCGTCGGACCCTCCGATCCGCCGACCGACGGCGCAGACGGATCGTTGAGTGATCGTCCGCCGGCCGCCGCCACCCCGTGTGCGGCCGAAGGGAGTCGGTTCGGCACCGTGGCGCCCTTCCCACCGATCCGCATGATCGCGGCACCGACCGAGACGGTGTCGCCCTCTTGCGCCAGAACCTCAAGGACCACACCGTCGTACGAGCTCGGGACCTCTGTGTCGACCTTGTCGGTCGATACCTCGAACAGCGGGTCGTCGAACTCGACTTCGTCGCCGACGTTCTTGAAGAAGGTGCCGATCACACCCTCGGTCACCGACTCACCCAACTTCGGCAGGGTCACAACCCATGTCTCGTCGGACATTTCAATCGCCTCCAGAGCTGTATCAGCCGTGCAACGATCGGCCGGAGAATGTAATCATCGTCTCGCCGATTGCCTCGGAGAGGCTTGGATGAGCGTGGATGAGCGAGCCGACGTCAGACGGCAAGGCGTCCCAGTTGACCGCCAAATATCCTTCGTGGAGCAGCTCACTTGCCCACGGCCCGACCAGATGCAAGCCCAGTACCGGGCCGCCGCGCGCCGCAACGACTTTCACCAGGCCCTCGGTATCGCCGACGATCATCGCCCGCCCATTCCCGGCGAACGAATGCTTATGCACTTCGACGTCGTGTCCGGCGTCTCGCGCCTCGGCTTCGGTCATGCCCACCCAGGCCACTTCTGGATGCGTGTAGACCACCCAGGGGACCTTGCCGTAGTCCACCGGAGCGGGATTCTCACCAAGCACCGACTGGACCGCGACGACGGCCTCGGCGTAGGCGACATGCGCGAGCCCCGGTGTGGGCACGCAGTCACCGATCGCGTAGACGCCGGGACGGGTGGTCTGCATCGTCGAGGTGTCCACCGAGATGAACCCCCGGTCAGACACCTCGACGCCAGCCGCCTCCAAACCCATCCCCTCGCTGACCGGACGGCGACCGATCGCGACGAGCAGCTGGTCGACCTCGATCTTCTCAGAGCCCTTCGGCGTCTCGAACGGGACGAGGACACCGTTACTGGTCGCCTCGACAGCACCGACGCGGGCCTCCGCGTGAATGTCCGTGCCGCGCTTGGCAAGAGCTTTCGCGAGGACGTCAGCGGTGTCGCGGTCCGGACCAATCGGCAACACGCCGTGTGGAAGCGCCTCCAACAGCGTTGTCTGAACCCCGAAGTCGGTGTAGACCGACGCGAACTCGGCGCCGATGACGCCGCCGCCGATCACCGCAACCCGTTCGGGAAGTTTTTTGGCGTCGCTGTTCGTCGCCTGATCCGACGTCACGATGCGCTCGCCGTCGACCTCGAGTCCCGGCAGCGACCGCGGCTCGGAACCGGAACAGATGATCACGGCTTTGGCGCTCAGCGTCTGGCCGTCCACCGCGACCGCACCTTCCGGCGTCAGCGTGCCGAACCCATTGACAACGGTGACCTTGCGCCGCTTGAGCAGGCCCGACAGGCCCTTGTGCAGGGTCGACACGATGCCGCTTTTGCGCTTGTTGACCGCCCGCCAGTCCGCCGCCGGCTTTGCGTCGGCGCCAAGCCCGATCCCGAAATCGCCCGCATGGTGGACTGTTCGGAATACCTCCGCAGCCTGCAGCAGTGCCTTGGCGGGTATACAGCCGCGATGCAGGCAGGTGCCGCCTACGGTCTGCTTCTCGACCAGCGCCACTTTCTGGCCGGCGGAAGCAGCGTAGAGAGCGGCCGCGTAACCGCCTGGGCCGCCGCCGAGTACGACGATGTCGAAATCCGTCACGCTCTCGCCACCTCTCGGAGCGTTTGCGCGATCTCGGCCGGCTGCGGGATCGTCGCGTCCTCCAGCGCAGGGCTCGTCGGAACGGGTGTGTTCTTCGCCGTGATACGAGCCACCGGCTGGTCCAGATGCCAGAAGCATTTTTCCTGCACCTCGGCCGCAATCTCTGAGCCGAATCCGAGTCTGCGCGCGGCCTCGTGCAGGACCACCGCCCGTGCGGTCTTCTTGACCGATGTGACGATCGTGTCGATGTCCAGCGGTACCAACGTCCGGATATCGACGACCTCGACCGAGATCCCTTCCTTGTCCAACTCGTCCGCGACCTCGACGCCCTGCGACACACCGGCTGAATACGTGATCAGTGTGACGTCGCGGCCCTCGCGGACGACCTTGGCCTGACCTAACGGAATGGGGTCGAGGTTGATCGGTCCGTCGCTGCGCAACCGCCGGTACAGATACTTGTTCTCCAGATACAGCACCGGGTTGTTGTCCCTGATCGAGCTGATCAGTAGTCCCGCCGCGTCCTGCGGCGAACCGGGCATGACGATCTTCAGCCCGGGCACGTGCGCAAAGTAAGACTCAACGCTCTGAGAGTGTGTGGGACCTGCGCGCAGTCGGGCACCGAACGGCGCCCGCATGGTCACCGGCATCGCGTCACCAGTGCGGTAATGATGCCTCGCCAGCACGTTGATGATGGGGTCGAACGCGCACGAGATGAAGTCGGCGAACTGGTACTCGACGATCGGGCGCAGCCCGACGAGCGCGGCGCCTGCTGCCAAACCGGTGAATCCCGTTTCGGCGATCGGAGTGTCGACCACACGTCGCGGGCCGAACTTCTCGAGGAAACCTTTGGTCACCTTGAAGGCACCGCCGAACTGGCCGACGTCTTCGCCGATCAGAAAGACGTCGGGATCGGCCTCCATCTCGGACATCATCGCCTGGCCGATGGCCTCGAGATAGGTGACCCCGTCCGTGTCGGTTTTAGTCGGCATAGACACCCTCCTCGACCGTGCTCCCGTCCGGCATCGGGTCGGCGAGCGCCTTACGACGCGCGTCTATCGCATGCTGGCGAGCCTTTTCCCGGGTCTCTTGCGCGGTGGCGGCATCGATCACGCCGCCTTCCACCAGCCGTCGCTCGAAAAGCTCGACGGGGTCTTTCTTCCGCCACTCCTCGAACATCTCGCGCGGCACATAGTCTGCCGGGTCGTGCTCGGCGTGCCCGTGCATGCGCATCGTCACGGCCTCGATCAACGTGGGACCCTCGCCCTGCCGTGCTCGCGTAACGGCTTCATCGACCGCGTCGTAAACGGCAACCGCGTCCGTGCCGTCCACCTTCACACCGGGAAATCCGTACGCCGCGGCCTTTCCTGCGAAGTCCTGCGACGCAGTCTGCATGTTGACCGGGGTGGAGTAGGCGAACTGATTGTTCTCGACCACGAAGATGCATGGCAAGGTCAGCGCCCCGGCCATGTTCAGCGCCTCGTGGAAGGCCGCGCGGGATGCGGAGCCGTCGCCGCAGAATGCCAGGCACACCCGATCCTCGCCCCGGTACTTGGCTGCAAATGCCATCCCGGTCGCGACCGGGAAGTTGGCTGGAATGTGACTGGGCAGGTTGTAGATACCCAGATCCAGACGTCCGTAGTGCAAGGTGCCGTCCCGCCCACCCGGTGGCGAGGTGGCCTTGCCCATGAAGCTGGCCATCACCTGCCACGGTTCCATCCCCCGGCACAGATGTGCACCGAGGTCGCGATGGATCGGCGCCATGTAGTCGCCGTCGCCCAGGGCCGCAGCGGACCCGACAGAGATCGCTTCGTGCCAGTGGCCGGTATACAACGAGCCGAGCAGATCACCGCTCTTGTACATCGCGACCATCCG
>DASQCE010000513.1:0-22876 GCA_035634855.1 Mycobacterium sp. | reverse complement strand
GGACGGGATGCAGCCGACATTGAGGCACACCCCGCCCCAATACTTGGGTTCGACGACTGCGGTGGTCAGTCCGAGTTGGGCGGCACGAATGGCCGCGACGTATCCGCCGGGGCCGGCGCCGAGAACGACGACGTCATAGTGGGTCACGCCCCCACCCTAATAAGGGATGAGTCCGACCAAACAGCGGCTCACCCGATCGCAGAAGTACAGGCCGTGTAACACCGCCGCCCCGGCGGTCGCTGCGAGCGGTGCCGACATGACCGCAACGGCCAGTGCCGACAGCAATGGTTTGGCTTCAACCATCGCGATGAGCAGGCTGCAGACCGTGCAGACCACGACAAAGACGAGCAGCACGAACACCGCAGGCATCTTGTCGACGGAGTGGAACCACCAGTGGTAGATGCCCACGCCGACGGCTGCTCCGAAGATCCACACCCCGGACACGACAAGCACGAACGTCCAGCGCTTGAGGTACTGGTAGGCGCTCGGCACGACAACCGGCTGCACGGGGGCGGGCAACGGCTCGGATGGCGGCTCGGTTTCGGCGGCCAGCGGCTGCACCGGATCGGGCTGGGCGGGCAGTTCACCGGTGAAGGTCGGTAGGTAGGGCACCGTCGACTCGCCGCGGAGCGTGTCGGGGCCGCCATCAGTCGTCTCCGGCTCCGTTCGCGTCGGATGCCACCCGAGGGGTGCGCGATGGCGATGCGTTCCGAGGTACGGCTGGTTAGACACCGTGGACCACCTGGATCGCGACGAGCGCGCCGAACCATCCTGGCGCGATGGCGAGGATGAACGCGCCAAGCGTCGTCACCCACCGTCGCCCCGAGAACAGAATTAGCAACATCCCGATCCCGCTGGGCACACCGACGACGAGGGCGATCACGACATCAGGCCGGATCGTGGCATCCACGAGCAGGGTCGCAGCGATTCCGGCGAGCAGCCCGACCGCGGAGCCGACCATCATGACGCTCGTCAGCAACCACGCGCGAGGCAGCGGTATCACGTTTTCGACCATAACGCGGAGTGGGCCGTCTACCCCTTTGCGGCACGCCCGGAGGGCATCCGGACCTAGGCTCGCGGACGTGAGCGATTCCACGCCGAGTACCGGTTCGCCTGCGGAGCTGGCACAAGCGCTCGAGGCCACCGGCTACCTCGCCGATGAAGGCGTCGCAACGGCTGCGTACCTCGCATTGCGCATGGGACGACCGCTGTTCTGTGAGGGCGAACCCGGCACCGGCAAGACCTCGCTCGCCGCGGCGTTGGCCGAGGCGCTTCACCTGCCGCTGATCCGGCTGCAGTGCCATGAGGGCATCGACGCAGCGCAGGCACTCTACGACTGGGATTTTCCGCGACAACTGCTGCACCTGCGGACTCTGGAGGCGGCCAGCACCGGACACCTCGAGGCCGACGCCGCTGAACGCTCGCTCTACACCGAGCGGTTCCTACTGGCGCGGCCACTACTGCGGGCGCTCACCGAAGCGCCGTGCGTGCTGCTCGTCGACGAAATCGACCGGGCCGACGATGAATTCGAGGCGTTCCTGCTTGAGGTGCTCGACGAGAATGCGGTCACCATCCCCGAACTCGGCGAGGTGCGTGCGGCAACGCCACCGCTGGTGATCCTGACGTCGAACCGCACCCGCGATGTGCACGACGCGCTCAAGCGGCGCTGCCTGTACCACTGGCTCGAACATCCCGACCTGGCGCGCGAAATCGCGATCCTTCGCCGCCGCATCCCTGGCATCGCGGAGGCGCTGGCCGACCAGGTGGCACACGCCGTCCACGCCTTGCGCGGCATGGAACTGGTCAAGCCGCCCGGCGTCGCCGAGTCGCTGGATTGGGCACGGGCCCTGCGTGAACTCGATCGCGACGTTCTCGACGCGCAGACCGCTGCCGCGACGCTCGGTGCGGTCGTCAAGTACCACGAGGACCTGGAGCGAGTCGCCAGGGCCGGACTTGACCGACTGCTGGCCGGGTGAGACGCGAATGTCGGTGGCGCCGGACGTCGGTGACCCGCTCATCGGGGTCGCGGGATTCGCGCATGCCCTCGCGGTCGCGGGGCTGCCAGTGGTGTCGGATGCGGTCGAAACGTACACGCGGGCACTGCGTCAGGTGGATCTCGCCGACCCTGGGCAGGTGTACTGGGCGGGTCGCGCGACCCTGTGCCACGGCCCGGACGACATCCCCCGCTACGACCTGGTGTTCGAGAGCTGGTTCGGGGGAACGGTGCCCGGCCGCGCACCTCAGCGGGCACAACAGCCACGTCGCTCCCGCATCGCTGCGCTGGATGCCACCGGCGCCGCCGAAACGGGTGGAGATGCACCGCGACTTCGGGTCGCGGCGGACGACACCGAGATACTGCGCCACCGCGATATCGCCGACCTGACCGCAGCCGAACGGGCACATCTAGCCGAGCTCATCGCTGCCCTGCATCCACGCCCCGCGACCCGCCCCGCCTTGCGGCTGCGGCCGTCCCGTCGCGGCCGCGTCGACCCGCGGCGCACGGTGCGTCACATGCTCGCCGCGGGCGGCGAACCGGTGCGGCCACGGCATCACCGCAAGGCCACCCGGCCGCGCCGAATAGTGCTGCTGCTCGATGTATCCGGCTCGATGAGCCCGTACGCGGACGCGCTGCTGCGCTTCGCGCACGTCGTCGCCAGCACCAACCCGGCCACCGAGGTGTTCTCGCTGGGCACCCGCATGACCCGGCTGTCGCGGTCCCTGCGCATCCGCGATCCCGAATTGGCACTTGCCGCCGCGGGCCGGGCGGTGCCCGACTGGGCAGGCGGCACCCGGCTCGGCGAGACGATGCGCGCGTTCCTGGACCGCTGGGGCCGACGCGGCCTGGCGCGTGGCGCGGTGTTGGTGATCTTCTCGGACGGCTGGGAGCGCGGCGACCCGATGCTGCTCGCAGAACAGATGGCTGCGCTGCAGCGGCTCGCCCACGCGGTGCTGTGGGTGAACCCGCATGCAGGCGCGGACGGCTATCAGCCGGTGCAGTCCGGGATCGCGGCCGCCCTGCCGTTCACCGACCGGCTGCTCGCGGGCCACAGCCTCACGACTCTGCGGGAGTTGCTCGACGTGATCCGCGACGCCTGACTCATCCTGGCGCGGAATCGGTTTCGCCGTTTCGGGCGTTCTCGGCGGCCAGCCAGAGCAGAGTAGGGCTATGCGCATCACTGTCACCGTCGATGGAACGACTTATACCGACGACGTGGAGCCGCGGCTGCTCCTTGTGCACTACCTGCGTGACCGCCTCGGCAAGGTCGGAACCGTGGTCGGCTGCGACACCAGCAACTGCGGTGCGTGCACCGTTCACCTCAACGGCTACAGCGTCAAATCCTGTTCGGTGCTGGCCGTGCAAGCCGACGGCGGCGACGTCAACACCGTCGAAGGCCTGTCTCGTGACGGCGGGAAATTGCACCCCGTCCAGGAAGCGTTCCGAGACAATCACGCGTTGCAATGCGGCTTCTGCACGCCCGGCATGATCATGCAGACCATCGACCTTCTCGCCGAGGACCCCGACCCGGACGAAGCGGCGGTCCGGGTGGGCCTTGAAGGCAACCTGTGCCGCTGCACGGGATATCAGAACATCGTCAGAGCAGTGCAGGACGCGGCACAACGCTTGCGCGCCACCGCGACCGATGACACCGACGCCGATGCGAAAGCCGTTGCAGCGAAAGCCGATACCGCAGGTGGCGTGCGATGACCGCCACGGCCGAACCAGAAATCGGCAAGGCAAGGGTTCGCAAGGAAGACGAGCGTCTGATCACCGGCCGCACCCGGTGGACCGACAACATCGTGTTGCCCGGGATGCAGCACCTGGCCATCCTGCGCAGTCCCGTCGCGCACGGCCGGATTACCAATATCGACACCAGCGCAGCGCGCAGCATGCTCGGCGTCGTGGCCGTCTTCACCGGCGCCGATCTCGCCGCCGAGCAAGGTAGCCTGCCAAACGCTTGGCAGATCACCGAAGACATGAAGGCACCACCTGCCCCCTCACTCGCGGTGGACACCGTGAACTTCGCCGGCGAAGCCGTGGCCGTCGTGGTGGCGCGCAGCGCCTACGAAGCGCAGGACGCGCTCGAAGGGATCGACGTCGACTACGACGACCTGCCCGTGGTGCTCGATCTCGCGGCCGCGGCCACCGACGGCGCGGACTTGGTGCATCCCGACCTCGGCACGAACATCAGCGCGGTCTGGACGTTCGACTCCGCGGAGGCAGGCACGGGCAGCGACGTCGAAGCGGCGATCCGCGACGCCGAAGTGCTCGTGCAGCGCACCTTCCGGCAGCAGCGGCTCATTCCGGCGTTCATGGAGCCACGCTCGGTAGTGGTCGACCCGACCGGCCCACAGCTCACCGTGTGGTCGGCGACGCAGATCCCGCACATCCTGCGGCTGATGCTGGCAATGACGCTGGAGATCCCCGAGCACAAGGTGCGCGTCATCGCCCCGGATGTCGGGGGCGGATTCGGCGGCAAGCTGCAAGTGACGCCGGAGGAAGTGATCGCGCTGCTCGTCGCGCGCAGGCTCGGCAAGCCGGTCAAGTACACCGAATCCCGCAGCGAATCGATGCTCGCGGCACACCACGGGCGCGACCAGATCCAGAAACTGACGCTCGCCGCCCGACGCGACGGCACCGTCACCGGCCTGAAGGTGGAACTGCTCGCCGACATGGGCGCCTACCTACGGCTGGTCACCTCCGGCATACCGATCCTTGGCGCGTTCATGTTCAACGGCGTCTACAAGTTCCCGTCGTACCACTTCACGTGCACCAACGTCTTCACCAACAAGGTGCCCACCGACGCCTACCGCGGCGCAGGCCGTCCGGAGGCGACCTTCGCCATCGAACGGATGATGGACGAGCTCGCCGCCGAGCTTCTCCGTGACCCGCTTGAGCTGCGGGCACAGAACTGGATCACCCACGAGGAGTTCCCCTTCGACACCGTCGCCGGGTTGACCTACGACTCCGGCAACTACGAGGCCGCCACGACGCAGGCGCGGGAGTTGTTCGACTACGACGGGATGCGGCGCGAGCAGGCCGAGCGCCGCGAACGCCAGGACCCGGTCCAGCTCGGCATCGGCATCTCGACGTTCACCGAGATGTGCGGCCTGGCCCCGTCGCGGACACTCGGCGCGCTGTCCTACGGAGCGGGCGGCTGGGAGCACGCGGCCATCCGAATGTTGCCGACCGGCAAGGTGGAGGTCGTCACTGGCTCGTCGCCGCATGGTCAGGGCCACGAGACGGCGTGGAGCCAGATCGTCGCCGACCAACTCGGAGTCCCGTTCGAGGACGTCGAGATCCTGCACGGCGACACCCAAACCTCGCCGCGCGGTATGGACACCTACGGATCCCGCTCACTGGCTGTCGGCGCGATCGCGGTGGTCAAGGCAGCGGAGAAGGTCATCGCCAAGGCCAAGCCGTTCGCCGCTCACATGATGGAATGCGCCGAGGACGACCTCGAATTCACGGAGGGCCGATTCCGCGTGGCGGGCACCGAGAAGGCCGTCACGCTCGCCGACGTCGCGCTCGCCGTCTTCGCCGCACACGACCTGCCTGACGGCCTGGAACCCAACCTGGATTCCGAAGCCACCTACGACCCGGAGAACTTCTCGTTCCCACACGGCACGCATATGTGCGCCACGGAAGTCGACACGGAAACCGGGCAGGTGCAGATCCGCTCCTATGTGTGTGTCGACGACATCGGGCATGTGGTCAACCCGCTCATCGTGGACGGACAGGTGCACGGTGGACTCGCCCAGGGCATCGCGCAAGCGCTCTATGAGGAGGTCGTGTACGACGAGATGGGCACCCTGGTGAACGCGTCGTTCTCCGAATATCTGGTGCCCTCCGCGGCGGATCTGCCGTCCTTCACCACCGGTCGAACCGAAACCCCCGCCACCACCAACCCGCTCGGGGTCAAGGGCGTCGGTGAGGCCGGCACGATCGCCTCCACCCCGGCGGTGGTCAACGCGGTCATCGATGCGGTGCGACATCTCGGCGTCAAGGACATCGAAATGCCTTGCAGCCCAATGCGTGTCTGGCATGCCATCCATACCGCAGCCGGACGGCCGGCGACATCAGACACCGCTCGGGAAGGTCTCCAATGATTCCGTCGAGTTTCGACTATGTTGCCCCGACCACGGTTGACGACGCGGTGGCGGCGCTTGCGCAGGCCGGAGAGGACGCGAAGGTCATCGCAGGCGGTCAGACCTTGATGCCGGTGCTGCGACTGCGACTGGCCGCCCCGACCGTCCTCGTCGACCTAGGCCGGATCGACGAGCTTCGCGGGGTGCGCGAGGACGGCGACAGCCTGGTGATCGGCGCGATGACCACCTACTACGACCTGCTGCGCAATCCGCTCGTCAGCAAGCACGCGCTGCTCCTCGCGGAAGCCACCCGCACGGTCGCGGATCCGCAGATCCGGCACCGCGGCACTCTCGGCGGAAACCTGGCGCATGCGGACCCGGCGGGTGACTTGTCGGCACCTGTACTCGCGCTCGAGGCGACGCTGACGGTCGCGGGCCCGTCCGGCAGGCGCAGCATTCCCGCGGCGGAGTTCTTCGTGGACTATTTCACCACCGCGCTGCAACCGGACGAGATCATCACCGAGGTGCGGATTCCCAAGCACACCGATTGGGCGGCCCGGTACGAGAAGCTGCACCGGGTGGCACAGGCCTGGTCAATTGTGGCGGTCGCCGCGACCGTCGAGGTCGATGGAGGGATAGTCCGGCAGGCTCGGATCGCGCTGACCAACATGGCGTCGGTGCCGGTGCGGGCCCGCGGCGTCGAGGAGGCGCTGATCGGTCAGGCCGCGAGCGAGGACCTGATTCGGGCGGCAGCCGAGCACGCCGCCGAGGGCATCGATCCGATGACCGACGGCAACGCCGACGCCGATTACCGCAGCCACCTGGCGAAAATCCTGACGCGGCGGGCCGTGGCGACGGCCGTCGGCGCCTAGAGGGATCGTCGTCGTTACGAGCCCTGGTTGGCGCGGGCGGCGCGGACGAAGGGAGCAGTCGAGGACGGCAGCAGCGCCGTCATGTCCTCGGGGTACTGAACCTCGATGTCCACTGACTTGGCGATGCGGTAGGGCTGGGCAGCGAGCAAGCCGACGTATTGCTTTCGTAGGCGCGACAATTCGGCGCGCACGGTCACCACCCGGGATTGGTCGCCGTACAGGTCGCCTGCCAATTCCGGCGCGGATCGCCCTTCGGGGAACACCGCCAGCGCGAGGAGAATCTCGGCGTGCCTCAGCGAGAGGTCGCGACGCCAGCAGCCGAATTGGCCGTTCATCCGCAGCGAGGGAGCGTCTGCGTTACGCAAATCCAGAGTCGCCCTCGCAATCTCGCCGGGGGCGTCTGGAAGGTCCGGGGCCAGCCGAACCAGCCACCCGCCGGGCAGCGGGTCGACGTCGCACGCACCCAGCGTCGGGAACCACAACCGTCCCGGGGTGATGTCGGGCGGCAGCGGGATCCGGTTGTGCGGCGGCAGCGAATCCACCACGGCCACCCAACCCTGCGGGTCGACCGCAAGTGCCGGGCTGGCGATCCGGGCCAGGATCGGCGCCGCCACCGTCCTGAGCCGGTTCAAGGTGCGGTCGTGCTGCTCACGCAGATGGGCCTCGGCGAGCCGAGCCACCGCGTCGACCAGCGCGACGGTCGTGGGATGCACCGTCGTCGCCGGGCCCGACACGTCCACCACACCGATGACGTGGCCGGTCCTCGGGTCCTTGATGGGTGCACCGGCACAGGTCCAGGCGTGGTGGCTGCGGGCGTAGTGCTCGGCGGAGAACACCTGCACGGCGCTGTTGGACATCAGGGCGGTGCCGATGGCGTTGGTACCCACTGCGTCCTCGCCCCAATGCGCTCCTTCGACGAAGCCGAGCCGGTCCGCATGTCCGAGGACGGACCGCGGCCCGGACCGCCACAGCACCCGCCCCTGCGCGTCGGCGATCACCAGGATGTTGTCACCCTCTGCCACCAGCGATCCCAGGCCGCGGGCGACCTCGTCGAGCACAGCCATCAAGCCGGAGGACTGCCGCAGCATGTCGAGAGTGCTGTCCTCCACCTCCGGAGCGGGCAGCGCGTCCGGGTCGATGCCGCGCGCCATCAATCGATGCCAGGAGTCCTCGATGACCTTGCGCGGCCGCGCCGGGGCACGGTCGCCGGCCATCGTGGCGTCGTACACCGCGGACATCAGCCGGGCATAGCGACGAGGATCCTCGCCCACCGCGACAGCGGGCTCGGGAACGGACGAACGGGGCATCACAGGCGATTGTGCTCCTGATCACATTTCGAGACCAGCGCGGCTCACGCAGCGGCCGGGTCCACCAGGACCTTCATCTTGGTGCCGCCATGAAGCGCCTCGAAGCCTTCTTCGATGACGTCGTCGAGGGCGATGGACGTGACCCACCCGCTGGTGTCGTAGGCATCGCGCGCCATCAGCGCGATGACCGCCTCGAAGTCGTCGGCGGTGTAGCACAGTGACCCTTGGATTCGGGATTCGTTCATCACCAGATTGAGGAGCGGCGTGATCAGCGGCCGCTCGTAGATCGCGACACTGACCATCGGTCGGCGGTGCCCGACACAACCGAGCGCCGTTTCGACAGCGGGTGCGACACCGGCCGCGTCGAACACCGCATCCGCCCCGCGGCGGTCGGTGTGATCGGCGATGAACGCGGGCACGTCGACGTCGGTCGGGTCCAGGGTGCCGGCGCCAAGCGCCTCGATCGCCGCGCGCCGTGTCGCCGACGGTTCGACCACGAATACGTCGTTGATTCCCTTGCCGCGCAAGGCAAACCACAATCCGATGCCGATCGGTCCGGCACCGAAGACCACGGCGGTGTCACCGGCTTTGGCGTCTCCCAGTGTGGCCGCGTGATAGGCCACCGACATCGGCTCCACCAGCGCCCCCAGTTGAAGCGACACGTTGGCAGGCAGCTTGTGCAGCATGGTCGTTGGGACAACGGTGTATTCGGCCATGCCGCCGTCGGACATCAGACCGTGAAAGCCGATCTGCTGACAGATGTTGTAGGTGCCGGCTCGGCACGGGGCGCAGTGCCCGCACTTGTAGATCGGCTCGACCGCGACCCGGTCGCCCTCGTTCCATCCAGTCACTCCGTCGCCGACGTCGGTGATGACGCCCGCGAACTCGTGCCCCATCACCAGCGGCATCTGCCGGTGTGTCAATGGGTGCGGTTCCGTCGGGACGAAGATCGGGCCCGCGTAGTACTCGTGAAGGTCGGTGCCGCAGATGCCGTTGAAGCCCACCTTGAGCTTCACCGTTCCGGGTCCGGGTGTCGGTTCGGGCACGTCGGCGATCTCGACCTTGTTCGGCCCGTGATACACAGCTGCTTTCATGAGCCAGTTGTATGTGACTGGCGCCACACGGGAAAGAGTTGCAGTGCGTTGCAATTCTGCGGCCCGCGCCGAGATCGACGAAAGGGCGCGATTCACTCGCACTTTCGCGCCCAGATGCCCGTTTGGGCGCGACGAGGCCATGCAACGCGGTGCAACTCTTGCCAGGTCGGCACAGTTGGGTGTGTCCTGGCTCACATGACTCAGATCCTGGAACCCACCGACACCGTGACCCCGCAGCAACGGGTCGACGCCTGGCTCGCCGACTTCGAGGCCGCGTTGGCGGTGCGCGACGTCGAGCGTGTGGTGGCCAAGTTTGCCACCGACAGCTTCTGGCGTGACCTGGTCGCGTTCACCTGGAACATCAAGACCGTTGAGGGTCGCGATGAGATTGCCGACATGCTGCACGCGAGGTTGGCGGGTACGGAACCGTCGGGCTTCGCAACGCGTGAGGCTCCCACCCAGGACGGGGACGTCACCTCAGCCTTCATCGAGTTCGAGACGGCAGCCGGGCGCGGCGTCGGACATCTCCGCCTGAAAGATGACCAGGCCTGGACATTGCTGACGGCACTGCAGGAACTCAAGGGACACGAAGAGCGAAAAGGGCAGACGCGGGTACTCGGCGCCGTCCATGGCTCTGACCCCGATCCGCGGTCGTGGGCGGAGAAGCGCGCCGAAGAGGACGCGTCGCTGGGACGCGCCGTGCAGCCCTATGCGCTCGTGGTCGGCGGCGGCCAGGGCGGCATCGCGCTCGGCGCCCGGCTGCGCCAGCTCGGCGTGCCCGCGATCGTCGTCGATAAGCATGACCGCCCCGGCGACCAGTGGCGCAAGCGTTACAAGTCGCTGTGTCTGCACGATCCGGTGTGGTACGACCACCTGCCCTACCTGCCGTTCCCCGCGAACTGGCCGGTGTTCTCGCCCAAGGACAAGATCGGGGACTGGCTGGAGTTCTATACCCGGGTGATGGAGGTCCCGTACTGGCCGAAGACGACCTGCGTGTCGGCGAAGTTCGACGCCGAAGTGGGCCGCTGGACCGTCGAGGTGGACCGCGACGGCGAACGGCTGACGCTGCACCCCACACAGCTCGTGCTCGCAACGGGGATGTCGGGCAAGCCCAACGTGCCGACGCTGGCCGGCCAGGACGTGTTCCGCGGCGATCAGCATCACTCCAGCGCCCACCCAGGCCCAGACCGTTACGTCGGCAAGAAAGCCGTTGTCGTCGGGTCGAACAATTCCGCACACGACATCTGCAAGGCACTCTACGAGAACGGTGTCGACGTGACCATGGTCCAGCGGTCGTCGACGCACATCGTCAAGTCGGACACCTTGATGGACATCGGCCTCGGCAACCTCTACTCCGAACGCGCCGTGGCGGCCGGGATGACAACGGAGAAGGCCGATCTGACGTTCGCATCGCTGCCGTATCGGATCATGCACGAATTCCAGATCCCGCTCTACGACGCGATGCGGGAACGAGACAAGGATTTCTACAACCGGCTGACCGCGGCCGGATTCGAACTCGATTGGGGCGACGACAGTTCCGGGCTGTTCATGAAATATCTGCGCCGGGGCTCGGGCTACTACATCGACGTCGGCGCGGCCGATCTGGTCGCCGACGGCAAGATCAAACTGGCCCATGGCCAAGTCGACCGGCTGACCGCGGATTCGGTAATCCTGACCGATGGCACCGAGCTCCCGGCGGACCTGGTGGTGTACGCAACCGGCTACGGGTCGATGAACGGCTGGGCCGCCGACCTGATCGGTCAGGAAGTTGCGGACAAGGTCGGCAAGGTGTGGGGCCTGGGCTCGGACACCACCAAAGACCCGGGGCCCTGGGAAGGGGAGCAACGCAACATGTGGAAGCCCACCCAGCAGGAGAATCTCTGGTTCCACGGCGGCAATCTGCACCAGTCGCGGCACTACTCGCTGTATCTGGCGTTACAGCTGAAAGCGCGCCACGAAGGCATTCCGACGCCGGTGTACGGCCTGCAGGAGGTGCACCACTTGAGCTGAGGCAACGGGTTTACCGCCAGAATGACTGGTGTGGACGACCCCTACCTGTGGCTCGAGGACATCACCGGCGACGACGCGCTGGACTGGGTCCGTAAGCACAACGAGCCGACGCTCGCCGAGCTCGCCGATGACCGGTTCGAGCAGATGCGCTCCGAGGCGCTGGAGATTCTCGACACCGATGCGCGCATCCCTTATGTACGGCGTCGCGGCGAGTACCTCTACAACTTCTGGCGCGATGCGGAGAACCCGCGCGGGATGTGGCGGCGCACCACGCTGGCCAGCTATCGCACCGAAGACCCGGAGTGGGACGTCATCATCGATGTCGACGACTTGGCCGAGGCCGATGACGAGAACTGGGTTTGGGCGGGCGCCGAAGTCATCGAGCCCGAGTACACCGTGGCGTTGATCGAGCTGTCGCGTGGCGGCGCCGACGCCACCGTCGTGCGCGAATTCGACATGGAAAAGCTCGAATTCGTCGCCGACGGCTTCCAGTTGCCCGAGGCCAAATCCGGCCTGTCGTGGGAGGACCACGACACCGTGTTGGTGGGCACCGACTTCGGGCCGGGCTCGCTGACCGAGTCCGGGTACCCGCGCATCGTCAAGCGGTGGCGGCGCGGACAGCCACTGGAGGATGCCCAGACACTCTTCTCGGGTGACCCGTCGGACGTCAGCGTGGGCGGCGGGTACGACCGGACGCCGGGGTTCGAGCGGCTCCTGATCACCCGGTCCCTCGATTTCTTCAACCGGGAACGCTACGAGCTACGCGGCAACGAGTTGATTCGGATCGACGTGCCCACCGACGCCAACATCGCACTGCACCGCGAGTGGTTGTTGATCCGGCCGCGTACCGACTGGGCCGTGGGGACGACGATCTACCCGGCGGGATCCCTGCTGGCCGCGAACTACCACGAATTTCTCGCGGGCACAGCCGAATTGAGCGTGGTGTTCGAGCCAGACGAACACACCAGTCTGGAGGACTACGCGTGGACGCGGGACCACCTTGTCCTCGTCACTCTCGTCGACGTCGCAAGCAGGGTGGAAGTGGTCACCCCAGGCTCGTGGGAGCGTGCGCCGATCGCGGGGATCCCGCCCAAAACCAACACGGTACTGGTCGACGTCGATGAGTACGGCGACGAGATGTTCCTGGACTCCAGCGGTTTCGACTTCCCATCCCGGCTGCTGTGGGGTTTGGCGGGCGGTGAGGTAACAGAGATCAAGAGCGCACCGGCGTTCTTCGACGCGTCCGACATCGAGGTCACGCAGAACTTTGTCACGTCGGCGGACGGCACGATGATCCCTTACTTTGTGGTGGGGCATCATGGTTCGGCGGGACCGAGCAAGACCCTGTTGAGTGGTTACGGCGGTTTCGAGAACTCGAGCACGCCGGGCTACGGCGGTGTGCTGGGCCGGCTGTGGCTTTCGCGCGGTGGGACGTATGTGCTGGCCAATATCCGGGGCGGTGGCGAGTACGGCCCGCGCTGGCATACGCAGGCGATGCGTGAGGGCAGGCATCTGGTCGATGAGGACTTCGCCGCTGTCGCAGGGGATCTGGTGAAGCGCGGCATCACGACCGTCGAGCAGCTGGGTGCGCAGGGTGGTAGCAACGGCGGCCTGCTGATGGGCATCATGCTGACCAAATACCCGGAGCTTTTCGGAGCGCTGGTGTGCAGTGTGCCACTGCTGGACATGCGGCGGTTCCATCTGTTGCTCGCGGGCGCGTCGTGGGTAGCCGAGTACGGTGACCCGGACAACCCGGACGACTGGGAGTTCATGTCGAAATACTCGCCTTATCAGAATATTTCGGCGGATCGGCGCTACCCTCCGGTGCTGATCACCACGTCAACCCGTGACGACCGGGTGCATCCTGGTCATGCCCGCAAGATGACCGCAGCGCTGGAGGCGACGGGCCACCCCGTGCGGTACTACGAGAACATCGAGGGCGGCCACGCGGGCGCCGCCGACAACGCGCAGAGCGCGTTTCGGGCCGCGTTGATATACGAGTTCCTGCACCGGACGCTAGCGCGCTAACACCCCGCGGCCGGCGATCACCGGAAGGTCAAGGAACGTGCGGATTCCCGGCGCCGCGGCACACACCGGAGCGATCGCGTGCACGGCGTGCATGGCGGTGCCAAGGCAGCCCTGGTCGGTTTCGTCCTCGCCATGCGTGGCGATCTTGGGGTCGAGCACCATCGACGGTCGGCCTTCGACGGTCGCCTTCCAGCCGCGGCCCGTCGGCCAGTCCGGCGCCTGGTCGTCGCCGAGCCGGGTGATGTGCTCGACGGTCAGTGCGTGACGGCCGGCCACGATGGCGGTGTAGCCGAAGCGTTGGGCTGAGACGGTGCCTGCCTCGATGCGGCCGGCCTTGATGCCGAACGCCATGTCGGCGACAGCGACCTCGCGGTGGTACACGAAGTCGTCGATGGCGGTGCCGAGGCCGTCGGCGAGAAGCATCAGCGACGCGCGGAACGTGACGCCGGCGAGTGCGGCGTCGGCCATGGGGACGGGTTCGTCGGGGCCGCGCCGAAGTGTCGAAGAGGATGTCGGCGCTGCCGTAAGTGGTGTAGTCCATCAACTCCTGAACCAGCTGCGAGTCGATGTGTTGAAAGAGGGTTCATCTCGCCCTGTGGCATGTAGAGGACGCAGTCGGCGTCGAGGGCGACGATCTCGTCGGGATTCTTCGTCGCCGTGACACCGATGGCGCCGATGCCGCAGGCGTCGCCGATGTCGCGGCCGGCCTTGGCGTTGCTGTAGACGAGGGCGCCGACCAGTTCGAGATCGGGGTGCCCGTGCACGGCGGCGACGGCATGGCGGCCGACGGATCCGGTGGCCCACTGAATGACGCGTACCATCGCGGTGCAGCTTACTGTAAGGGGAACGACACCGTGCCAGACTGCTGCTATGCCGACACAGTTCGAATCGCTGCTCTACAAGACGGACGGCCCCGTCGCCACGATCACGCTGAACCGTCCCGAGCACCTCAACACCATCGTTCCGCCGATGCCCGACGAGATCGAGACGGCGATCGGACTGGCCGAACGCGATCCGAACATCAAGGTGATCGTGCTGCGCGGTGCCGGCCGCGCGTTTTCCGGCGGGTACGACTTCGGCGGCGGCTTCCACCACTGGGACGACGCGATGAACACGGACGGACGCTGGGATCCCGGTAAGGACTTCGCGGCGATGATCGCCCAAGTGACCAGCCCGCACCAGAAATTCTTGGCGATCTGGCGCGCCTCTAAACCCGTCATCGCGCAGGTGCACGGCTGGTGTGTGGGCGGCGGCAGTGACTATGCGCTGTGCGCCGACATCGTCATCGCAAGCGACGACTCCGTCATCGGCACGCCATACGCTCGCATGTGGGGTTCCTACCTCACCGGCATGTGGTTGTATCGGCTGTCATTGGCGAAGGTGAAGTGGCATGCGCTGACCGGCGAACCGCTGACCGGAAAAGAAGCCGCCGCAGTAGAACTCATCAACGAGTCCGTGCCGTTCGAACGGCTCGAGGCGCGCGTCAAGGAGGTCGCCGGGAAGCTCGCGAGCATCCCGCTGTCGCAGTTGCAGGCGCAGAAGCTCATCGTCAACCAGGCCTACGAGAACATGGGATTGTCCTCGACTCAGATGCTCGGCGGCATCCTCGACGGGTTGATGCGCAACACTCCCGATGCGCTGCAATTCATCGACACCGCAGCCAATCAGGGCGTGCGGGCCGCGATCGAGCGCCGCGACGGGCCGTGGGGCGACTACAGCCAAGCCCCGCCGGAGCGCAGACCCGACCCGTCGCACATCATCGAGCCTTAGTCGCGGCGCCGCAGTCCACCGAGCATCGACACCAGCACGCCGAACACCACCAGCGCACCGCCTGCGGCCAGCGTCAGGTTCAGCCATTGATGCAGGCTGCTCTCGGCGTGGCTGACCGTCGCGTCGGCGACCTGACGGATATCGCCCGTCGTGCGATTCAACGCCTGGTCGATGAGGCGGCGGGCCACCTCCAGGCCAGCCCAACCCGCGGCGCCCACCAGCAGCGCCGAAATACCGAGCGCTGCAAGCGCTTTCCCGCGCGCCCTAGCAGCAGCCAACGTCAGCAGCGCGAACACTCCGGTGAGCACCGACGCTCCGATGCTCACCCACGGGCCCCACCTCGACAGTTGCCGTAACTGTCCGGGCTGCATGCCCGACGTGTCGGACACCGTGATCGGCACCGTCAACGTGTCGGGCACGCCAAGGTTGAGATTTCCCAACGTCGCTCGCAACGACGGGTCCGACAGCATCGGGGCGATGTCGATCAGCCATCGGTCGTCGGTGCCTTCTTGGCGGCGGATCTCGTCGGTGAACATCCAGGTGTGCACGATCCGGTTCGCCTGCGCGAACTGCCCAGGAAATCCGGCGTTTTGGGTGTACGCCGTAGTTACTCCGCGCACCAGATCCGGGTTGAGGTCATAGCCCTTGTCCGACGCCAGCGACACGATCTGCGTGGTGAGCTCGGAGGCCATCGCCTGCTGCAGTCTGGGATCCTTGGCCGCCGACTGCGTGAACGCTGCATAGCCGTTCGCATCGACGATGTTCTTCTGCGCCCACATTGCGGGCACCGCTGCCGCCAGCGCGACCGTCGTGACGAGCCACAGGAACACGGTCGCCACGAACCGCACGCGTTCTCCTTTCGGGCAGGACGCGCAGCTTTCAGTCGTTCAGGGCGCGCCCCACGATGAGGGGATCCGGTCTGCCGACCACCTCATGGTCCTTGTTGTCGTAGTCGAACTTACTCAACACGTGGCGCATCGCATTGACCCGCGCGCGCTTCTTGTCGTTGCTCTTGACCACCATCCACGGCGCGACCTCGGTGTCCGTCCACGTGAACATGTCTTCCTTGGCCGCGGTGTAGTCGTCCCATTTGTCCAATGAGGCCAGGTCGGTCGGGGACAGTTTCCACTGCCGCACCGGGTCGACCTGGCGGATGGTGAACCGGGTGCGTTGCTCGGACGAAGTCACCGAGAACCACAGCTTCGTCAGGCTGATGCCGTCGTTGACCAGCATCTGTTCGAACAGCGGGACCTGCCGGATGAACTCGGCGTGCTGCTTGGCCGTGCAGAAACCCATCACGCGCTCCACGCCCGCCCGGTTGTACCAGGAGCGGTCGAACAGCACGATCTCGCCGTGCGCTGGCATGTGGTGGACGTAGCGCTGGAAATACCACTGGGTGCGTTCTCGGTCGGTGGGTTTCTCCAGAGCGACGACGCGGGCGCCGCGCGGGTTGAGGTGCTCCATGAACCGCTTGATGGTGCCGCCCTTGCCTGCGGCGTCGCGGCCCTCGAAAACGATGACATGTCGGTGTCCGTTGGCCTGACTCCACTTCTGCAACTTCAGCAATTCGATCTGCAGCAGCCGCTTCTGCTCTTCGTAGTCGGAGCGCTTCATCCGCTCGTCGTACGGGTAGTTCTCGCGCCAGGTGTCAACTTCCGTACCTTCGGGTTCACGAAGCAGCACCGGATCGTCGTCGTCATCATCGCGAACTGTGTAGCCCTGGGCTCCGTCATACATCACCACGGGCAAAAGGTATCGACGCGCCCGTACGTCCAGGTGACGAGAGGGTAAACGGCGGGTGTTACTTGGCGGCTCGGCGCGGTGTGATGAGGGCCAGCTTCGTCATGAGCTTGTTCATCCGCCGCAGGGCCTTGGGCGAATTGTTGTAGTAGTTGCCCCCGGCGCCGACGTTGGTGCGCGGCGCCACCACCGCCTCCTGACGGCAGTACTTGCGCAAGCCCTCGGCGCCGCCGAAGCGCGCGCCCATGCCCGACGTCTTCCAGCCGCCCATCGGCGCGGTCGTACACATCAGGTTCGAGATCACGTCGTTGACATTGACCGCACCGCAATCCAGTTGCACCGCAACCGCTTTCGCGCGCTCAATGTCGTTGGAGAATACCGAACCAGATAGCCCGTACGGGCTGTCGTTTGCCAGCCGGATCGCCTCGTCGACCGACGACACCTTCATGATCGGCAGCGTTGGCCCGAACGTCTCCTCCGTCATGCACGCCATCGAATGGTTGACGTCGACCAACACCGTCGGCGGGTAGAAGCTGCCGGGGCCCTTCGGACGCTGGCCACCGGTGAGCACCTTCGCACCCTTGGCCCTCGCGTCGGCGACATGACGCTCGGTAACCGCTACCTGGCTCTCGTCGATCAGCGAGCCGAAGTCGTAGCCGTCGCCCGCGCCCACCTTCAATTTGTTGACGTCGCGCACCACGGCGGCGACGAACTGGTCGTACAACGGCTCGAGCACATACACCCGCTCCACCGAGACGCACGTCTGTCCCGCATTGAAGAAAGCTCCCCATACCGCGGCGTGTGCCGCGAGGTCCACATCGGCGTCCTCCAAAACGATCATCGGGTCCTTGCCGCCGAGCTCGAGGCTGACCGGAGTGAGCCTGCGTGCGGCCCGCTCCATCACCTTCGCGCCCGTCGCGCTGGAGCCGGTGAACTGGATGAAATCGGAGTTGTCGATGACGGCCTCCGACACCTCACGCGCGCCCTGAGCCAGCGCCAGCACCTCGGGCGCACCGGAATCCAGCCACCCCCGCAGCAGCAGCTCAGCCGTCAGCGGCGTGCGTTCGGACGGCTTGAGCAACACCGCGCAGCCTGCGGCCAGCGCACCGATGGCGTCCATCAGCGCGTTGGCGACCGGGTAGTTCCAGGGCGCGATGATGCCGACCACCGCACGCGGCCGGTAGTGCACCTCCACCTTCTTGATCGCCAGGAACAGCAGCGACGCCGGACGGGGTTCCGGCGCCAGCGCCTTCTCCATCGTCTTGATGTAGTACGAGGCGATCATGATCAGCAGCGGCACCTCTTGCGCGGCGTCGGTGGCCGACTTGCCGGTCTCCTTGACGAGCAGCGCCTCGATCTCGTCGCGGTGCTCACCCATCCACACCGCGTAGCGGGCCAGCACCTTGGCTCGGCCCTTGGCGCCGCGCGCCTCCCACTGCCTCTGCGCCTTGCGCAGACCCGCCGCGATGCGCGGCACGTCGGCGGAGTCCGTCCAGCGCACCGTGCCGGCCACCGCGCCGGTCGCAGGATTGCGGATGGTGCTGGTGTCGGGCACATCAACTTCGTGCGTCGCTGTCATGGCCTCATGGTAACCACGGGCTGTGACGTAGATCGCAATGGGGTTGACACGTGTCAAGTCCGGTGGGGTGTGTGTCCTGATGTGAGGGCTGCAAGGCACACGATCGCCGTACCGAGCAGCATGGCGCCGAGCGTGTCGGTGAAGTAGTGATAGGTCACCGCCTGGCCCAGCGCGCCGAGCAGGCAGAAAACTACCGCGACGAGCACCGCCCATAGTGCGACACCCGCGACAAGGACCGCCATCCCCAGCACGACCACCATCACCGTCGTGTGGCCGCTCGGGTACGCGAGCGCGCCGTCATCTTCGCGCCCGAACAGCCGCTTGAGCAGACGGGCTAGCACGGCCCCGAGCGCCGGGCTTAGCGCCGCCACCGTCGCCAGACGCCACCGTCGCCGATAGAGGGCCACGCCGACACACGCGACGAGCACAACCGCGAGCACCCGCGGGTCGGTGAAGAACAGCAGCTGGTGGGCAGGACTGTGGCGATACCGATGGAACCAGTCGTCCACCGCCGTGGAGCCGCGGCCCACCGCCCATCCGAGAAGCAGCATGGCGACCACACCGGTCAGCGGCCACAGACGCACCGCTTTGTGCATGTTCAGCCGGCGATGCCGCGCACGTACGCCGCCTGGCCGAGGTGCTGGGCGCAGTCGTCGACGATGCTGACCAGCCGCGCGCTCGCGGTGACCGGCGGATGCCATCGCGTGTCGACGATGCGGCTAAGTTCGTCCGGCGTCACCGACGCAATGTATTCCAGCGTCACCTTGTGCACCCCGTGGTAATAGCCGGCCAGCAGGTCGGCCGACGCGCGCACCTTGCCGGCGTCGTCCGGGCCGTGCCCGTAGCCGGTGTCGTTGCGCGGAAGGTCGAGGCCGAACCGGTCGACCCAGCCGTCGCGCGTCCACACCTCCTCGATGCCTGCGATGTCGCAGAGCTGCGCGTCCTGGACGCGCGCGCTGTGCCAGATCTGCCAGGCGATGCTGTTGGCCGTGCCGGTCGGACGGAAGAACGCGACCTCGTCAGTCAGCCCGTCGGTGAGATCCTCGACGTGCTCGATGAGCCGGGTGAACGAGTCACGCAGCAGTTCGCGGACCGCTGCCGCATCAGAGTCAGCCATGCCTTGACGTTACCTGTGGGTAAAGACATTCCTTGACAGTTATATGAATCAGTGGTGATATGAAAAGATGGATGCATTCGCGGTGATCGCTGATCCGACGCGGCGTCGCATCCTGGACACATTGCGCGACGGCGCCACCGATGTCGGCACTCTCGTTGCGCGGCTTGGTATTTCGCAGCCGCTGGTGTCCAAGCATCTCGGCGTGCTTCGGGATGCCGGGTCCGTCGACGTCACGGTCGACGGCAAGCGCCGCGTCTACCGACTAGCTGAGGATCCGCTCCCGGCAGTGCTGGCCTGGGTGACGCCCTATCACCGCAACTGGTCGTCCAGTTTGGACCGCCTTTCAGAACTCGTCACCGCGGCGAGCCGCGACGAAGATGAAGAGGAGCAGTCATGACGCACCCACTGCAGGGCACACTGGAAAACCGGGACGGCGCTTGGGTTTTGACCCTCGTACGCGATTTCGGTCAACCTGCGGAGAAGCTCTGGCCATGGCTCACCGATCCCGACCGGCTGCGCCTGTGGTCGCCCATCGTCCCCGACCAAGCCCTGGACTCCGTCGGACCGCGCGAAGTGCGGGAGAACCCGGGCGACGACCCGGTGACCGGCGACGTGGTCAGCGTCGATCCGCCGCATGAGCTGATGCACCGATGGGGCGACGACCTCGTGCGCTGGCGACTTTCACCAACCGAGACGGGCTGCCGGCTGACGCTCGAGCAGACCATGCGCGAGCGGGACCATGCCGCGATGAACGCCGCAGGCTGGCATCTGTGCCTCGACGTGCTGGACGACGTGGCTGACGGTGTGGACCGGTCGCGGGTGGTAGGCCTGGACGCCGCTGCCCATGGGTGGGAAGCGTTGCGCGACAAATACGCCCACGCGCTGGGAGTCTAGGCGTCGGCCTGCGCGCCGTGGAACACGGCTTCGACATTGTTGCCGTCCGGGTCACGGACGAACGCGCCGAAGTAACCGGGGTGATACTCCGGCCACAGCCGCGGCGCGTGCAGCGATTCGGCGCCCTGCTCGATCGCGGCGTCGTAAAAGGCTTGAACGGCGTCGGTGTCGTTGGCCTGGAACGCGACGTGGTTCTCGCGGTTCGGCCCCGCCGCGTCGCCCGCACTCATATCGGCGATCCAGAAATCGGGCTTGCCGTCCTTGCCGTATCCGATGGCGACCTCGAAGTCCATCTGCCGGGTGTAGCCCAGCACGCCGAGGACATTGTCGTAGAACGCCTTCGATCTGGCCCAATCCGCACAGTTGATTCCAAGGTGGTCAATCACGGGGCTCATCCTGGCACGGAGCGCCGGCACCGTCGTAGATTCAGCTAATGGCGTACGACTTGATCATCCGCAACGGCACCATCGTCGACGGCCTCGGCAGCGAGTCCTATGTCGGCGATATCGCCGTCTCTGAAGGCGTGATCGCGGCCGTCGGTGCGGTGGACGGTTCTGGGACGCGCGAGATCGACGCGACGGGACTTCTCGTCACCCCGGGTTTCATCGACCTGCACACGCACTACGACGGACAGGCCATCTGGTCGGACCGCATGACACCGTCATCGGCGCATGGCGTCACCACGGCGGTGATGGGCAACTGCGGCGTCGGCTTTGCGCCATGCCGCACCGAGGACCACGAAGTGCTCGTCGACGTGATGGCCGGTGTCGAGGACATCCCGGGGGTCGTGATGGTCGACGGTCTGCCGTGGAATTGGGAGACGTTCCCCCAATACCTGGATGCATTGGAGGGGCGACGCCGTGACATTGATGTCGCTGCGTATCTACCGCATTCGCCGCTGCGGGTATACGTGATGGGTCAGCGTGGCGCCGACCGCGAGCCTGCGACAGCCGAGGACCTCGAGCGGATGCGGGCGCTGGCGAAAGAGGCCATCGAAGTGGGCGCGCTCGGTTTCGCGTCGTCGCGGTTCTCGTTCCACAAGACGGCAAGCGGTGAGCTGATCCCCTCGTATGACGCGGCACAGGCGGAGATCGCCGCGATCGCAGACGGTGTGAAGGCCGGCGGGGGCGGACTGATTCAGTTCGTGCCCGATATCGCCGCGGGCGGTTATGCGGATGTGCTGCAGCAGGTTTTCGAGACCGCCCAGGATGCCGGACTTCCCGTGACGTTCACGCTGGCCACGGGTAACGTAGGCGATCCGATCTGGCCGGACGCGATCACGATGATCGAGAAGTACAACTCCGCAGGCACCGCTGACACCGCCATCACCGCCCAGATGTTCCCGCGCCCAATAGGTTTGGTCATCGGGCTGGAGCTGACAGGCAACCCGTTCGTGTTCTACCCGAGCTATCGCAAGATCGCAGACCTGCCGCTGGCGGAGCGGGTGGCCGAGATGCGCAAGCCCGAGGTGCGTGCCCGCATTCTGGCCGACAAGCCGGCAGGCGACGGCCATCCGCTGCTTTATCTGGCGCAGGCGTGGAACTGGATCTTCCCACTGACCGACGAGCCGGACTACGAGCCCGACGCGTCGACGTCGATCGCGGCCCGTGCGGCGGCCCGCGGCGTCACCCCCATGGAGGAGGCCTACGACCGACTGCTCGACGAGGACGGCCACGCCATGCTGCTGGTGGCGATGGCGAACTTCGAGAACAACTCGCTCGATACCGTCGGCGAGCTGATCCGTCGCGACGACGTCGTGCTTGGCCTCGGCGACGGCGGTGCTCATTACGGAATGATCTGCGACGCAAGCTATCCGACGTTCCTACTGGCGCACTGGGCCCGCGACCGAAAGGCACGGCGCCTCAGCATCCCGGACGCGGTCCGGATGATGACGTCGGTGCCGGCCAAGGTGGCCGGCCTGGCGGACCGCGGCCGAATCGCGGTGGGTTTCAAAGCGGATCTCAACGTCATCGACCATGCGGCACTGCGGCTGCACAAGCCGGTGATCACCCACGACCTGCCCGCCGGCGGACGCCGGCTGGACCAGACCGCCGACGGCTATGTCGCGACGGTGGTTTCGGGCGAGGTGATCGCTGAGAACGGAGTGCCGACGGATGCGCGGCCAGGCAAGCTGGTACGCGGACGACAGCCGGCACCGGCGTAGGTGCAAGACGCGCGGCCGGCACCCTTCCACCCACGAGAGGTGACCGATGTCCGAGAAGCCCGATAACGAGATTCCGACCTACACCGACGTCCCGATCGCGATCGACGCCACCGGTTCGCGAAGCGAATTCGACAGCCTCGGCCACGTCGACGTCCCCGCTGACAAGTACTGGGGCGCGCAGACGCAGCGCTCGCTGCAGCACTTCTCGATCGGC
>DASQCE010000512.1:0-3451 GCA_035634855.1 Mycobacterium sp. | reverse complement strand
GTAACGCGCAGTTGATAACCGAGGTCGCCGGCCCTGCGGACCTCGACGGTGTGGTTGCGGGCCGAGGCAGCCACCTCGGCACCGGCGGGATGGCGTCGAAATTGTCGGCGGCGCTTCTGGCATCTGATGCCGGAGTGCCGGTCCTGCTGGCCGCCGCGTCAGACGCCGCTACCGCGTTGGTCGACGCGTCGGTCGGCACGGTGTTCGCTCCCCGGCCGGAACGCATGTCGGCACGCCGCTTCTGGGTTCGCTACGCCGCGGAGTCGGCGGGCGCGCTGATCCTCGACGACGGCGCGGTGCGCGCGGTGGTCAAGCAGCGCCGCTCGCTGCTGCCCGCAGGCATCACGGCGGTGTCGGGACGCTTCCACGGCGGCGACGTCGTCGACCTGCGCGCACCCGACGAGACCATGGTGGCCCGCGGAGTAGTCGCCTACGACGCCGCGGAACTCGCGACGATGCTCGGCCGGTCGACGTCGGACCTGCCGGCCGAAATGCGCCGTCCCGCAGTGCACGCCGACGATCTGGTGGCCGTCTAATCAGCGATTTCGGCGTGATTTCCTGCGCTGAGCGCTGTGTCTGGTTTCGGGACATCGCTGACAGTTGTATGTCTCGGGACATCGCTGACACCTGAGTAGGGCTGGCGACCAGGATGGTCCATGGCCCAGAAGGTGACGGCGATGGATATTCGTGCCGCGACGGCGTTGGCCGGGCAGGTGGACAACGTGGCGGAGTTCTGCCGCAGCCAGCAGATCAGTCGGGAGACGTTCTACAAGTGGCGGAAGCGTTTCTTGGAGCAGGGTTTGGACGGGCTCGCCGAGCGGTCTCGTCGGCCGGCATCGTGTCCGGGGCAGACGCCAGCAGGGGTTGAGGAAGCGGTGCTGCGTCGGCGCAAGCAGCTGCTCGAGCAGGGCCTCGATCACGGCCCGCAATCGATTCTGTGGGCGTTGCGGCGTGAAGGCCTCGACGCGGTCCCGTCGCGGTCAACGATCTGGCGGATCTTGATCCGCCACGGCCTGATCACTCCGCAGCCGCAGAAACGCCCGAAGTCAGCGACGAAACGATTCTGTTTCACCCGGCCCAATGAATGCTGGCAATCGGACTGGACGCAATGGCAGCTCGCCGATGGATCGGTGGTAGCCGTCGCCGGCAGCATCGATGACCACTCCCGCTACCTGACCGGCCTGCAATCCGCCCCGGGCGCGGGTAGCGCGGAGTTGGTGTGGTCGGTGATGCTGGCCGGGATCGCCGAGTGCGGGATTCCGTCGATGTCGTTGACCGACAACGGCTTTGTCTATACCGGACGGCTACGCGGATATGAGTCGGCGTTCGAGGCCAACCTGCGTGCACTGGGTACCCACACCATCAATTCCTCCCCGCGCCACCCGCAAACGTGCGGCAAAATCGAGCGGTTCTGGCAGACGCTGAAGAAGTGGCTCCGCGCCCGCCCGGCCCCAGCCACCATCGCCGCGCTCAACAACTCACTGGAACAGTTCCGCGGCTTCTACAACCACCACCGCCCGCACCGAGCGCTGCGCGGGGCAACACCGGCCGAGGCGTTCACGGCGACCGCGCCCGCCCAGCCCGCCACACGTCCGCTGCCCACACCGGTATTCGTCACCCGCCACACCGTCGGCGAACAATCCGGCAACCTGTTCGTCCCGCCCTACAAAGTCAACGTCGGCCTGCGCTGGGCCGGACACCAATGCGACAGCATCCGCCACGGCGACCAAATCGCCATCTTCAGCGGCACCAACCTCATCCGCGAATTCACCGCCGACCCCACACGCAACTACCAGCCCAGCGACAAAACCACGCGAACCTACCGCCACCGCGAACCCAAACCGACATGATGAGTGTCAGCGATGTCCCGAGACATAAGTGTCAGCGATGTCCCGAGACACCACATGGCGCTGAGCGCAGCAAATCACGCCGAAATCGCTATTTCAGGGCGATCAGCTCCAGGGCGATGTTGTCGGGATCGCGGAACTCCAGGATGTGTGACGTACCGATGTCCTTGACGGGCTCGTGGGCAACGCCCAGTTCATCGAGGTGTGCTGCGGCCGCGTCCAATTCGGCCGTCGTGCTCACGAGGAATGCCAGATGGTCGAGGCCGACGCGGTTTTCGTCGAATCGGTCGTTGGCCACCGGCCGCAGCCCTACCAGCATTTGGCCGGCACGGTAGAGCACACCGCCGTAGAGAAACCACAGCTTCTCGCGCGTCGCGGCGTCGGCACCCGCGGGCACCTCCAGTGCGACCGGCCAGCCGAACACACTCCCGTAGAACGCCCGCGATCGCGTGATGTCGGTGACGGTCAACCTGATGTGCTGGACGGAAGTCGTGGTGATCGGCATGACCCTCATGCTGCCAGGACGGGGGCAGCTCGAGGTGACGTGCCACAATCGCCGTCGTGCAGGTAGGGATGACGATGCCCGTGATGGAGCCCGATCTCGACGCGCCAACCCTCGAGGAGTGGGCAAGGACAATCGACGACGGACCGTTCTCGTCCCTGTGCTGGGGCGAACGAATCGCGTTCGACAATCCGGAGGCCATCGCGCTGCTGGGGGCGCTGGCGGCGTGGACGGATCGCGTGCGGCTCATCACGACGGTGTTGGTCCCGCAGTTGCACGACCCCGTGATGCTGGCCAAGGCACTCGCGACGGGAGACATGCTCAGCGGCGGCAGGCTCACCGTCGGGCTCGGAATCGGCGGTCGGCGCGAGGACTACGACGCGGTCGGCGCCGACCCCGCGACGCAGACCATGCGGGGGATGGCCGACCACGTCGCGGTGATGAAGCGAATATGGGCTGGCGACAAGGTGACCGACTCCGTCGTCCCGGTTGGACCGGCACCGCTGCAGACGGGCGGTCCGCCGCTGTTGGTCGGAACGATGGGACCCAAGACAGTGCGGTCCGCAGCGGCATGGGCCGACGGTCTGGCCGGCACCACGCTGGATCTCGACACCACCAAGCAGAACGAGCTCTACGACGTCGCGCGAGGGGCGTGGGCGAAGGCCGGCAAGCCCAAACCGCTTCTGGCCACCTCGTTCTGGTTCGCGCTCGGCGACGGCGACGAAGCGCGTGCCCAGGTGCACAGTCACCTGCGCCGCTACATGAACTGGATTCCGGCCGAGTACGTAGATGCCATCGCACCCAGCACCGGCTGGGCGGGAAACGAGGAAGAGTTGCTCAGTGTGTTACAGCAATTCGAGGCAATCGGGACCGACGAGGTTCACCTCATCCCGACCACCTCCGACGTTCGACAGGTGCGCAGAGTCGCCGACGTCGTCAAGGATCTGGGGTAGGCGCGGTCTAGTCGTCGCCGCGTTGACTCTGCGGGGCGGGCGAAGACTTGCAGGTAGCGGCCGCGCTGGCCGCAGAGTCGTCATCTCAACTCGAAGGCGGATTGCGTAGAAATCGTCGCAAGTGTCAATTATGCTTAGCTAGATATTTT
>DASQCE010000511.1:0-5774 GCA_035634855.1 Mycobacterium sp. | reverse complement strand
CCGTCGGATCTGCGCCGAGCAGCTGCCCGAGCAGGGCCCAAGTCTCCGAATCAGTCAATGGTGCAAGCGAAATCGTCCGCCCTCCAGATACCCTCGACAGTGCGCCGTGGTACTCGGGGCGATAGGTGATCAGGACCATGGAGGGAGTATCCGCGATTACCGCGATGAAGTCGGCGAGCATTGACTCGCTTACCTCATCAATCCAATGTGCATCTTCAATTACGAAGAGAACCGCCTCGCTACGCGCCAATTGGACACTATTGATCAAAGCAGCCAATCGACGCCGCCGCGCGTCAGCCTCGATATTGGGCTGCGGGACAGCCGGATCGGCGATGCCCAGCAGATCGTCGAGCAGAAACAAATCCTGCGGGTCACCTTGTGGAATCTGCGCACGGATACGTGTCCGCGCGGTTTTATCGTCAAGACCACTGACCCCTGCGAGCGCGGACATCATGCGGGCCACTACACCGAACGGGATTTCTGTGGCGTGGGACTCACAGAATGTTGAGAACACTTCAACGCCATGGTTCTTCGCGAAGTTTGCCGCCTCGCGCACAAGTCGGGTCTTCCCGATTCCTGCGAGTCCGACCACACCAACTACGCACCCACGGCCGCTGGTCGATTGGTCGACAAGACGCTCGATCGTGTCGACCTCGACTCGACGACCCACCAGGGCCGACTGTGGGATTCCGGCCGACTCGCGTGCCGCCACGGCGACTAATCGACGCGCGGGAATCGGGTCCTCAGCGCCTTTGATGTGTACCAACTCGGGTTCGCCCAGCACCGCGATGTTCTGCGTGAGCCGTACGGTGGATTCGCTGAGCATTACGCCGCCCGGCGGTGCGACGGACTCCATGCGCTGTGCCATTCCCACCTGCTCACCGACCGCGGTGTAAACCAATGAACCCGCAGCGACGTCGCCCGCGATCACCTGACCCGAATTCAGCCCAATGCGCAATTGCAGATCGATACCGTCGCGAGCATCGACTTCACAGGCAAGACGGGAAGCCTCGTCCTGAATACCGAGCGCCGCTAGGCATGAGCGAATTGCATGGTCCTCCAATGCAACTGGTGCACCGAAAACTGCCATGATCCCGTCACCGGTGAACTGGTTAACAGTTCCGCCGTAACGTCGCACAACCGCGGTCGAGCGTTTGACCAATTCGGCCATCATTTCGCGAAAGCGCTCGGCGCCCACCGCGACCGCGATATCCATCGACCGCACAACATCGGCGAACAACACGGTCACCTGCTTGTACTCAGCGGGTTCGCGCCCCGCGTTGATCGGAGCACCGCAGGCATCGCAGAACCGAGCGCCGTCCCGCGGTTCGGTGCCACACGACTCGCATACCGCCGATGCCGCCGTCATCCGAACACACCCGTTTCAAGCACTGCGGATCGTCATAGCCAGTGAACGGAGCCGAGCCTCACCACGTTCGAGAACACCGAGATCCACGTCGGCCGGACCGGGCAGCCCGCCACGGTACTCGAACGGGTTGTCGATGTCGCGGATCAACGCCAGCATGTAGACGATCAGGTAGGTGATCACGCCGACCACCAGGATCGTGGGCGCGAGCGGTCCAATCTCGGTGATCATCAGCAGGATCATGATCATCAGGGCGGTGACTTCGGCGATGAGATACCCGGCCGAGACGTACGAAGTACGCCGCATCGTATCCATCCGGATCACGAGCCTGCGGATGTTGCCTTGCTCGGATTTCAACCGGGTCGTGAAGCCAGCCTGGATCTTCGGGGCGAACACCATGAAGAGCGGGTTCAGCCGGCGCAGTTCGGCGAGGACGTCGTCGAGATCCGTGTCATCCATCAGCCAGAGGCGGACGGACCCGCCGATCTCTGCCAGCAGCGAAAGGCACTCACGGGCTTCCGGCAGATGGAGCTCGGCGTCCATGATCAGGCACTCATCCGCGATGGTCTCCAGGCTCGCCGCCAGTTCGCCGGGGAGGCGCTCGGCCTCCTTGAAATCAGCCGAAGTGCCGCTCAGGATGAAGCCGACCAGGAATACCTCGGCAGCGATGACGCCCGTGAGCAGCGGGCTGAAGTCGAGGTGCTTGAGCTCACTCTCGTCGTAGAGCCACTTCAGCAGCACCATGCCGACGGCGACCGGCAGCGCTAGCAATAGCAGCCTTGGGTTGCCGCGGAAGAACCTGGTCACATTAAGAGACTGGCGCGTCAGGGGTCCGAAATCAGGAAATTGACGGAACTAATATTTTTCCCTGCATGCCGTTGAACATTCTCTTGCATTCGAGAGCAATTCGCGATTGCTCCACGGGACCGGTTCCGTGCCGGCTAAAAGGTGCCCAGCACCGTCAGTTCCAGTGCCAGCGCGACAGCACACACCAGGACCACGATCGAAAGCGCCACCCAGTCGGCCCGTTTCGGCCGCGACGGCGCCGCCGAGATTTGACCGGCGCCCCCGCGGGCGGTGATCGCATCGCCCATTTCGTCGGCCCGGCGCAGCGCGACGGTGATGCCCGCGGCGAGCAGGTCGACGACCTCCAGCGCCCACCGCCGGCGGCGCGCCCGCCGAGTGGTGGGTACCAGTTTGGGCCGCAGTCGACGCGCCGCGTAGAGCACACGGAACTCGTCGACCAGCATCGGGAATGCCCGCAACGCCAAGGCCAGCGCCACCGACCAGTCGTCGACCGGTATCCGCAGCGGCCGAAGCGGCCGGCCCAATGTGGCCACCGCGGGAGCGATTTCGGCGACGTTGGTGGTCCACGAGACCATCGCGCCGAGTCCGAGCAACACGATCGACACCGCGGTGATGCGCAGGAAGGTGAGCAGCCCACCCAGTGCGAGTTCCACTGAGCCCAAATCGATGACCGGGCTGCCGCCCGCGAATGTCGCGGTGGCACCGCCGAGGAAGAGCAATATCCACAGCCAGCGCGGAATCGATGGCAACGCCCCCCGCTGAATATGCGCCAGGCGCGCAGTCGTCAGTACCAGACCGGCCACCAAGCCGATCGGCACCCAGCCCGGGTAGAACGTCAACAGCACCCCGATGCCCGCCACGGCGATGAGTTTCGTTCCGGCCCACAGTCGGTGGATGACGCTGTCGCCCGGCACCGGACGCAACAGCACCACCGGCGTGCGCTGTCGGGTCGCCGCGGCCGTCATGACATGCCTCCCGCCGCCGTAGGCGTCGCCGCCAACTCGCCGTCGTGCAAGTTCAGCGTGCGCGGGCACAGGTCCTCCAGGCCCGAAAAGTCGTGGGAGATCACGACAACGGTCACCCCCGCGGTGCGTCGCAGGTCTTCCAGCAGCCACAGCAGGCCGCGCTGACTGGCCGCGTCAAGGCCGGCCAAAGGCTCATCGAGGATGAGCGCGCGCGGTGAGCGAGCCAGCAGCCCCGCCAGCACGACGCGGCGCATCTGGCCCCCGCTGAGCTGGTCGATGCGCCGCTTCGCCAGTGCGGGGTCCAGTCCCACGGTGGCCAATGCGTCCACCACGCGGCCGTGGTCACGGTGCGAAAACCCAGCCGCCGAGGCCACTTCCAGGTCGACGCGGCTGCGCATCAGCTGCAGCCTGGCCGCCTGGAACGAGATCGCGACCCCGCCAACTTGATCAGAAACCGGCTTACCGTCGAGCAGACAGCTGCCGACGGTCGGCACCGTCAGGCCCGCCATGATCCACGCCAACGTCGATTTGCCCGACCCGTTCAGACCGTGAATCAGCAGACCGTCGCCCTCGTGGACGGCGAAGTTGATGTCGCGCAGAGCCGTTGTCGCCCACGGTGTTCCGCTGGCGTATTCATGTCCAACACCGTTGAGTTCGAGCACGGGCGCATCGGAGTGTTGCGCCGTCGGCACCGTGGCGGCAGGCGCTGCAGCCGTCTCCACCATCTCGGTATTGTCGGCGGCACCACCGTTTCCGGTCAGGTTGATCACGCGGTCGGCGGCGTCGGCCTCACTGTTGTAGTGGGTGATGTGGACCAGTGACATGCGGTGGTGCTGTGTCAACCCGGACAGCACCGACATCAGCGCGTCGCGCCCGTCCTGGTCGACCATGCTGGTGACCTCATCGGCGATCAGCAGCGACGGCTCGCGCGCCAGCGCCGCCGCCACCGCGAGGCGCTGCAGCTCCCCGCCGGACAGGCCGCCGGTGTCACGCTCGGCGAGCCCGTCAAGGCCGACCTCGGTGAGCAGTTGGTGCACGTCGGTGGTCTCGCCGGTCGGCAGGCCCCACACCACGTCGTCGGCGACGCGGGTACCCAACACCTGACTTTCCGGATGCTGCATGATCACCGCGGTGCCGCCGAGCCTGCCGAGTCCGACTGCGCCGGGGCGCTCGATGGTCCCGGAGCTGGGTTCGCGGCCTGCGAGCATCAGCATCAGCGTCGTCTTGCCCGAGCCGTTTGCGCCGGTCACGGCTAGGTGCTCGCCGGGCTCCACGTTCACCGACACCGGGCCGAGGGCGTCGTGGTCGGCCGTGGGGTAGCGGAACCGAACGTCGTGCAGCCGGGCTGGCACGGGGGCGACGGGTCCGGCGTCGGCCGACGATTCGAGCTTGTGGACGTCGGGAATCCCAAGGAGGCGGCTCATCACCCGCGACAGCGCCCACCAGCCGATGAACGTGACCATGACGATGGACAGCACCGACATGCCGAAGAACAGGTACGGCCAGTAATGCAGCGCGGTGGCGAAGTCGTGCTTGAGCCGCTCGCCGGCGGGCTCCATGTTGGGAATGCGGGCGATCACCGCGGCGAGCCCGTTGATGTTGGCGGTCACGGAATCGAACATCAGGTGGCGCAGCCGCACCAGGATCGCCAGTGATGCCACCGTGACGGCGCCGAACAGCGCCCCGGCGACCAGCGCCGCGCCGAACACCGTCAGGATGCCGCGGCCGCGCCGCTTGACGATGCCGGTCAACCCCCCGATGTAGGCGCAGTTGACGACGGTCATGAATCCGCCCATCCCGGCGATCAGAAAAGCGATCACAGCGCCGGCGACGGTCGCGGCGATCAGCACCCGAAGCCGGTACCGGTAGGCGAGCAGCCCCATCGGCACGGTGCCCAGCAGCGACACCCCGGCGGCGAACGGGACGACGACGGCGACGATCGCCGTGGCCGCGCACAACGCCGCCATCACCGAGGCTTGTGCGAGTTCGACCGGATGAAGCGAGCCGGCGCGTCGGGCGGCGCTCGGCTCGGTCGCGGTCATTGCACGATTCTGCCAGTCGCCGCGTAAGAGCCCTCCCCACCACGCTGTGAGCAGGGACGTTGGGCAGGGCATTTGAAACGCATAGCAAGCCTATGTAATCATGTCATCATGACCCCGACGCTCGGAGCCGATCTGCTGTCCGTGGTGGCCCGGATCAATCGACTGGCCACGCAACGGGTCCGCATGCCGCTGGGATATGCCCAGGCGCGGCTGCTGTCCACGATCGAAGATCAAGGCGCGGCCCGGATATCCGACCTGGCCGCCCTCGACCACTGCTCGCAGCCGACGATGACCACCCAGGTCCGCCGGCTCGAAGACGCGGGCATGGTATCGCGCACCGTCGACCCGGACGATGCGCGGGCGGTGCTGATCCGCATCACCCCGAAAGGCGTCGACACCCTGCGGCAAGTGCGTGTCGACCGTGGTGCGGCCATCGACCCGTATCTGGAGCGGCTGGATGCCGCGGACCGCGAAGCGCTCAGCGACGCCGTGCGTGTGCTGCGCCGACTTCTCGCGGATGCGGCCGCCCCCACCCCCACCAAGTAACAACAAAAAAGGAGTAGCCGCACCGTATGTGGCGCCAACCCAAGGCCG
>DASQCE010000510.1:0-4211 GCA_035634855.1 Mycobacterium sp. | reverse complement strand
ACCACGATGTCGACGCCTTTCGTCGAAATCCCGCACCGCGCTGCGGCATTCCCTTCGATGACCAACAGACCGCCATGGGCGGTCGCACCTGCCGACTGTGACGCGTTGCCCTTGACCCACACCGTGCCGCTCATCATGTTCTCGGCGACCCCGGTGCCCGCATTGCCGTTGATCGTGATCTCGGCCTGCTGGTTCATGCCCGCGGCGTAGTAACCGACATGGCCTTCGACGGTCACCTTCACCGGCGCGTCGACGCCGACCGCGACGTTGTGCGCGCCGTCGGGATGGGCGATCATGAACTCACCGGAAAGGTCCGGCGCATGCAGGGCGGTGTTCACCTCACGGAGCGGGACCGTTCGGAGGTCGAAGCATGTCACCGATGAGCACTTGCGCGAAGAGGATGTCAGCGTGTCCATGCGTAGACCACCTCCGGCTCCGGCTCCCAGATCTTGGCGGCCTCGACGCCGGGAAGCCCTGCGAGCGCACGGTATTCGCTCGCCATCGCCACCCAGTCGCCGGTCTCGGCGATGACGGCCGGTTTGCATGCGATCGCGTCGCGCACCACGGCAAACGAGTCGCGGTTGGACACCAACAGCGTGTAGAAGCCGTCGAACGTCGCGCACAGCTCCTTGAGCGCGGTTTCCACATCGCGACCGCCGGCCAACTGCTGGGCGATGAACCGCGCGCCGACCTCGGTGTCATTCTCGCTGTCGAAATGCGCACCCGCGGCGCGTAGTTCGCGGCGGATCGTTGCGTGATTGGCGAACGAACCGTTGTGCACCATGCACTGTTCGGGCCCGACGGCGTACGGGTGGCAACCCGCTGGCGTCACCGCGGACTCTGTCGCCATCCTGGTGTGACCGACGCCCTGCCAGCCCTGCGCGTTGGCCAGGCCCCACGCAACGGTCAACGCGCGCGGATGCCCAACGCCTTTGAGCACCGCCATGTCCGAGCCGAAGCCGGCAATCAGCGCGTCGGGGTAGGTGGACGTGATCGCATCGAGCAGCGTCTCCGAAGACGTTTCTGCCGTAACAAGATACGTCGCGCCCTGCCGGGTCACGCTGACGTCAAGGCCGATGGCCTCGGCCGTCGGCTCGACTTCGAGCACCGAAACGCATGCCCGCCAAGGGGGTGACCAGATCGGGTCGCCATAGACGGCGACGCCGGCCGAGTCGCTGCCGCGGTCGCCCATCTCGCACAGCATTCCGGTCAGCAGTTCCCCGAGCCGGGGGTACAACTGCGCGGTGCGCAGGTGCAACCCGACGATCCCACACATGGTCTGTCTCCTTTGACTATTGACGATTCAGAACGCGGTGAGGTAGTGGTCGATCTCCCACCGCGTCACGGCGCTGTGGTAGGCGAAGAACTCCTCGCGCTTGACGGTCGCGAAGTAGCCCGCCACACCTTCGCCTACGGCATCGAGCACACCCGCGACCACCGAGTCAGCCTCGAACTCGTCGACCGCGTGCAGCAGCGTCGGCGGGAGCGGTGAACGTCCCTGCCCGCCAATACCTCCGGGGTCGGCGCTGCGCTTGATCCCATCGATGCCCGCACCAAGCGCCGCGGCGATCGCCAGATACGGGTTGGCGGAACCGTCGCTGCCGCGCAGCTCGATGCGCGCATTGTCAGGCACGCGGATGTAATGCGTGCGGTCGTTGCCTCCGTAGCTCGGGGTTTTCGGCGCCCACGACGCGCCCGATACCGTCGTCGTTGCACCGGTTCGCTTGTAGGAGTTGACCGTTGGTGCCACCACGGCCTGCAGCGCACTGGCGTGCTCGAGGATCCCGCCGATGAACGCATACGCGGTCTCAGACAGCCCAAGGCCGCGGGAGTCGTCATCGGCAGGAAAGACGGGCGTGCCGCCGCTGGTCAGCGACAGATGCAGATGCAAGCCGCTGCCGGTCTTCTTGGCAAACGGCTTCGGCATGAAGGTGGCCACCATGCCGCGGTCGGCCGCGATCATCGACAGCAGGTAGCGCAGCGTGACTACGCGGTCTGCAGTGGTGAGCGCGTCGGCGAACTGGAAGTTCTGCTCGAACTGGCCGTTGCCGTCCTCGTGGTCGTTGGCGTAGTTCGACCAGCCGAGCATGTTCATCGCCGCCGAGATCGTGGTGAGATGGTCGTACATCCGGGTGACGCCGCGGGCGTCGTAGCAGGGCTGCGCGGCGGTGTCGGCGGCGTCCGCAACCGACAGGCTGCCGTCGGCGTTGCGGTGCACCAGGAAGTACTCGACCTCGGCCCCGACCCACGGTTCAAAGCCGGCGTCGGCGGCCCGCTGGATCAAAGCCTGGAGGATGACGCGCGGTGCGTATGGCCACGGTTCGCCGTTGACGTGCGGGTCGCAGTGGACGATGGCAAGGCCGTCCTTGATGAACGGGATCGGCGTGAATGACGCCGGATCCGGAATCGCCATCATGTCAGGGTCTTTGGGCTCCTGGCCCATGGCACCGACGGCGTAGCCGGCGAAACCGACGCCCTCGGTGGCAAGCAGGTCGACAGCCTCGACGGGCACCAGCTTCGCGCACGGCTTGCCCCGCAGGTCGACGAACAGCGCGAGGATGAACTTCGTTCCTGACTGTTCGGCCAGGGTGGCAAGGTCAACGTGGGCGTCGGGCATAGCAATAAACCTTTGTCTGTCGAAGTGAGGGGCCGGCCGGCGCGGGCGAGTGGTTCCGCGCCGGCCGGAGCCGGTCAGGCGGGCTGCAGTTCGTACGCCGCGTCACGGTGGAACTTGGCGTCGATTCCCTTTTCTTCTTCATCGGTCGAGATGCGAATGCCCATCGTCTTCTTGATTACGAAGGCGATGATGTACGCGACCACGAATGAGTACGCCATCACCGCACCGGCGGCGATCGCCTGCTTCCACAGTTGGTCGAGTCCGCCCCCGTAGAACAGGCCATCGGTCTTGTTCGGCATGGCCGCGCTGGCGAACAGACCGATCAGCAGGGTGCCGATCACGCCGCCGACGAGGTGCACGCCGACCACGTCGAGCGAGTCGTCGTAGCCGAACCTCGACTTAAGGCCGACCGCCAGCGGGCAGATCGCGCCGGCGATCAAGCCGACGAAGATCGCACCGATCGGCGTGACCGCGCCGCAGGCCGGCGTGATGGCGACCAGTCCGGCCACCGCGCCCGACGCCGCGCCGACGCCGGTGACGTGCCCGTCCTTGACCTTCTCGACGGCGAGCCACGCGAGCGTTGCCGCGCAGGTGGCGGTGAACGTGGTGACCATCACGATCGCCGCCGACGTGCCTGCGGCCAACGCCGATCCGCCGTTGAACGCATACCAACCGGCCCACAGTAGGCCCGCGCCGAGCAGCGTCAGCGGAACGTTGTGCGGCTTGCGGAACTTGCCGAAGCCAAGGGACTTGCCCAGCACGATCGCAACGGCCAGTGCCGCAGCGCCGGAGTTGATATGCACCGCAGTGCCGCCGGCGAAGTCGATGGCCTTGAGCTTGTTGGCGATCCAGCCACCCGTGGCGTCCGGCGTCACCACGCCGTCGAACGCGAACACCCAGTGCGCGACGGGGAAGTAGACAAGGATCGCCCACGCGGTCGCGAACGTCATCCAGGCGCCGAACTTCATCCGGTCGGCGGCTGCGCCGGATATCAGCGCCACGGTGATCGCCGCGAATAGTGCTTGGAATAACGCGAATAGGCTCACCGGAAGGCCGTTGATGGTGGTCATCGGTTCGGTGAGGTTCTTCATGCCGGCGAATTCCGTGAAGCTGCCGACGAAGCCACCGTAGGACGTGCCGAACGCCATCGAGAAGCCGAACAACACCCACAGCACGCCGACGACGGCCACGGCGCCGAACGTCATCATCATCATGTTGGTCGAGCTCTTGACGGACACCATGCCGCCATAGAAGAGCGCGAGGCCGGGGATCATCATCGTGAGGCCGATGATGCAACAGAGCATGAATGCTGTGGTTCCTGTATCCATATGCATCTCCTGGAGTGGTGCGGCTCCGGTGGGAGCCGTTCACCGCCAGTAACCGATGTTTCTGTTACGTGGACAGGCTTCCGATGTTGCCTGCACGTTAATAGTCGGCCGCCCGTTACAGTTCGTGCGATGAACCTCGATCGACGATGGTGGGCCGCCATCGGTGTCGCGGTGGTCGCTGTCGTGGCGCTTGTGTCCTACACCGTGTTCGATCGTCCGTCCGAGGAATGCCGTCCGGTCAACGACCTGCTGGACTTCAACCGCTC
>DASQCE010000509.1:0-4024 GCA_035634855.1 Mycobacterium sp. | reverse complement strand
TGGGTGCCTCACCACAAGACCGACACGAAAGACAGTTTTGCCATGGATCTGGTCGTCTTCCTGCCCCTGCTCATCATTCTGGGCGCCTTCATGTTCTTTGCGTCGAGGCGCCAGAAGAAAGCGATGCAGGCCACCGTTGACCTGCACAATTCGCTGAAGATCGGTGACCGCGTACACACCACGTCGGGCCTTCTGGGCACCATCACCGGCATCACCGACGACAACGTCGACCTGGAGATCGCGCCGGGCGTCGTCACGACCTGGATGAAGCTGGCGGTGCGTGACCGCATCGTCGATGACATCGACGACGACATGGACGACACAGACGACACCGATCTCGACTACGAGGCTCACGATTCGACCGGTACCGAGATCACCGATCGCCCGAACACCAAGTCTGACGGCTGAAGACTCAGCGCAAGCACGTACCCTTTGCGGTGCTGACGAACTGATCTCGAAGGAGACCCTGAGAACGTGGCATCGTCTTCGGCGCCGGTGCATCCTGCCCGCTACCTGACGCTTTTTTTGGTGTTGCTCATCGGCGTCTACCTATTGGTGTTCTTGACCGGCGACAAGCAGGCCAAGCCCAAGCTCGGCATCGATTTGCAAGGTGGCACCCGCGTCACGCTGACCGCACGCACACCCGACGGCTCCGCGCCCACGCGTGAGGCGCTCAACCAGGCGCAGCAGATCATCAGCGCGCGCGTGAACGGTCTCGGCGTGTCCGGGTCCGAGGTGATCATCGACGGCTCCAATCTGGTGATCACCGTGCCGGGCAACGACACCAGCGAGGCCCGCAACCTGGGCCAGACGGCGCGGCTGTACATCCGGCCCGTCATCCACGTGATTCCGGCACAGGGCCAGGGCCAGCAGCCACCAAGCGGCGCGCCGCCGGGCGCACCGCCTGCAGCACCGGCAATGCCACCGGGCGCACTGCCAGGGGCGCCCGAGCCTGGGATCGCTCCGGCCGAGCCCGGCGCTCCCGTGTCACCGCCGTCGCCCGCCGAACAGGCACCGCCACCGGGGGCTCCGGCTCCACAGCCGCGGCCGTATCCGCAGGAGCCGCCGGCCACGCCGGAACCGGCCGCACCCGCGCCGGAGGCGCCGCCGACACCGGCACCGCCGCCGCCCACACCGGGTGCTCCGCCTGCGCCAGGCGCCCCGCAGCCGCCTGACAAGCAGACGCTGGCGCAGCGCATCGCCGACGAGAAGCAGCTGCGGCAGAGCACCGATCAGCAGATCCAGATCCTGGCGCTGCAATTTCAGGCCACCCGCTGTAACGACGAGGACGTGCTGGCCGGCAACGACGACCCGAATCTTCCGCTGGTGACCTGCTCGCAGGACCACAAACAGGTCTATCTGCTGGACAAGGCGATCATCAAAGGCGAGCAGATCAAGACCGCTGACTCCGGGCTTGATCAGCAGCGCGGCGAGTACGTCGTCACCCTGCAGTTCAACGATGAGGCATCGCGGATCTGGGCCGACTTCACCGCAGCCAACGTCGGCACCCAGACCGCGTTCGTGCTCGACTCACAGGTGGTCAGCGCGCCGGAGATCCAGGAGGCCATCCCTGGCGGCCGCACGCAGATCACCGGCCGGTTCACCGCTGACTCGGCACGTGAACTGGCCAACGTGCTGAAGTACGGTTCGCTGCCGCTGTCGTTCGAATCCTCGGAGGCCGAAACCGTCTCCGCCACCTTGGGTTTGTCGTCGCTGCGGGCCGGCCTCATCGCAGGCGCCATCGGGCTGGCAGCGGTACTTCTGTACTCCCTGCTCTACTACAGGGTGCTCGGGCTGCTGACCGCACTGTCGCTAGTTGCCTCTGGCGCAATGGTTTTCGCGATCCTGGTGTTGCTGGGCAGATACATCAACTACACGCTCGACCTGGCGGGCATCGCCGGTCTGATCATTGGCATCGGCACCACAGCGGACTCGTTTGTGGTGTTCTTCGAACGGATCAAGGACGAGATACGCGAAGGACGTTCGTTCCGCTCGGCAGTGCCGCGCGGCTGGGCCAGAGCGCGCAAGACGATCCTGTCCGGCAACGCGGTCACCTTCCTCGCCGCCGCTGTGCTGTATTTCCTGGCGGTCGGCCAGGTCAAGGGCTTCGCGTTCACGTTGGGCCTGACCACGATTCTCGACGTGGTCGTGGTGTTCCTGGTGACGTGGCCGCTGGTCTATCTGGCATCGAAGTCGCCGACGCTGGCCAAGCCGGCGTTCAACGGGCTCGGCGCGGTGCAACAGATCGCGCGCGAGCGACGTGCCGCCGCGCATGCGACGGGACGGGGATAGTCCGATGGCTAAACACTCATCCGACACGACCGAATCCGGCGCCATCGAATCACCCGATCTCGAAGAGATGTCGGCCGAAGCGCCCAAGCACGGTTTCTTCGTTCGCCTCTACACCGGCACGGGGGCATTCGAGGTCATCGGCCGCCGCAAGCTCTGGTATTCGGTCAGTGGCCTGATCGTCGCGATCGCGATCGCGAGCATCCTGCTGCGCGGCTTCACCTTCGGCATCGACTTCGAAGGCGGCACCAAGGTCTCGATGCCGGTTGCCGGCCAAAACGGCACGGTCAGCACCCAGCAGGTCGAGGACGTGTTCAGCAAGACGCTGAGCAAGAGTCCCGAATCGGTGGTCCTCGTCGGCAGCGGTGGCTCGGCGACGGTGCAGATCCGTTCGGAGACGCTGACCAACGAAGAGACAGAAAAACTACGCACAGCGCTGTTCGACGCATTCCATCCCAAGGGCTCCGACGGGCAGGCGTCCAAGCAGGCCATCAGCGACTCGGCGGTGTCGGCGTCGTGGGGTGGACAGATCACCAAGAAGGCGCTGATCGCGTTGGTGGTCTTCCTGGTGCTTGCCGCCATCTACATCACGGTGCGCTACGAGCGGTACATGGCGATGTCGGCGTTGGCGACGCTGGTTTTCGACCTGGTGACCACCGCCGGTGTCTATTCGATCGTCGGGTTCGAGGTCACGCCCGCGACGGTCATCGGTCTGCTGACGATCCTCGGCTTCTCGCTGTACGACACCGTCATCGTCTTCGACAAGGTCGAGGAGAACACTCAGGGCTTCGAACACACCACCCGCCGCACCTTCGCCGAACAGGCCAACCTCGCCGTGAACCAGACGTTCATGCGGTCGATCAACACCAGTTTGATCTCGGTGCTGCCGATCGTCTCGCTGATGGTGGTCGCGGTGTGGCTGCTTGGCGTCGGCACGCTGATGGACCTGGCGTTGGTGCAGCTGGTCGGCGTCATCGTCGGCACCTACTCCTCTATCTTCTTCGCGACTCCGCTGCTGGTGACGCTGCGCGAGCACACCGAGCTCGTCCGCACGCACACCCGGCGGGTGCTCAACCGGCGCAAGCCCGCGAAGGCCAACGTAACGGTGCAGGACGCCGAGCCGGAGACGCTGGCGGCGTCGCTGGCCGCCAAGCCTGCGCCCGAGAAGCCTGCGCCAGGGGCACGGCCTGCCCGGCCGACCGCCAGCCGGACCGGACGACCGTCGGGTAAGCGAAACACCCGGCGGCGGTAGGGCCGATGGTTGCCCCGAGCCGGAGCGTCGTTGTGGCGGCCGTGCTGTCGCTGATCGGCGGGCTGGGCCTGTCGTCCTGCTCCGGCAGTCCCGCCGACGCCATCGACTACGCCGTCGACGGCACGCTGGTCACCTACAACACCAATACCGTCGCCGGCGCGGCATCGGCTGGGCCGCAGGCTTTCGCCCGGGTCCTGACCGGCTTCAGCTACCACGGTCCCGACGGCCAGATCGTCGGCGACCACGACTTCGGAACCATCTCGGTGGTCGGGCGCGCGCCGCTGGTACTCGACTACGAGATCAGCGCCGGCGCGGTGTACTCCGACGGCAAGCCGATCACCTGTGATGACATGGTGCTGGCGTGGGCGTCGCAGTCCGGTCGGCTTCCCGGGTTCGACGCGGCCAACCGGGCGGGCTACAGCGACATCGCGTCCGTCGACTGCGCGCCGGGACAGAAGAAGGGGCGGGTGACGTTCGCCCAGG
>DASQCE010000508.1:0-16044 GCA_035634855.1 Mycobacterium sp. | reverse complement strand
ATGCTCTGCGAGCCGACGTCGACCCCCAGGACCAGAGACATGGCTTTCCCTCAGCTCACGGCGAGCGAGTCGGTGTGTCCTCGGCCGTGATCTCGGTCGCGGACATCGCGCCGTAGCCCTCCTTTTCCAAGTTCACGCCGTACTGCCCCTGCGAGAGCGCGAATTCCTCCTCCGGCGACAACACCAGCTTTTTCCGCCCGGCAATCGCGAAGTAGAGCAATCCGGCGACAAAGTAGATGAGCGTGCCGTAGACACCCGGCCGGTAGTCCTCGTTGAGGAACAGGGAGACGAGCGCGACAAGTGCGATGGCACCCGCGATCGCTGCACCCCAGACACCCACCGGACTGCGGTACGGCCGTTCGATATTCGGCAACCTGCGGCGCAGCATGATGAACGCCGTGCACTGCATGAAATACGAGATCACGGCGCCGAACACCGCCATGTACAGCAGCGCCCCGACGATCTTGCCCGCCAGTGCGTTCTGGCTCTGCCCGAGGAAGTAGATGAGCAGCGCGAGGACGTACCCGACGACTGCGCCGGCGATCAGCGCGACATAAGGCGTGTTCCTGGTCGGGTGCGTGATCGACAGACTCTGCGGGAAATACCCTGCGCGCGAAAGCGAATACGTGTTGCGGCCGTACGCGTAGATGATCGTGAAGAAACTCGCGATCAGGCCTATCAAGCCCACCAGCGCGGGCAGAGATGCCGCCGTGCCTTCCCCGAACACCGCCTTGAAGCCGTCGAACAACGGGGTCGCCGAGGTACCGATGGCCGCGGCTCCGCCTCCGACGCCGGTGTTCAGGAACAGGGTGAGAACGGCGAACAGGACCAGCGTGTTGAGACCCCAGATCGTCGCGCGAGGGATGTCCCGCTTCGGATCGTGCGACTCCTCGGCCGCGAGCGGCAATTCCTCGATCGCCAGGTAGAACCAGATCGCGAAGGGCAGTGCGGGGAAGATCCCGGCGATGCCCTTGGGGAGGAAGCTGCTGCCGCCGCCCTCCGGTGGGATGTTGGTCAACAGGCTGGCTTTGAACGACCCCGTGAACAGCACGGCAAGGAAGAAGAACCCCAGGATGCCGAGCGCCGCCGCTGTGATCACCACGGTGAACCGCATGGTGATCTCGATACCGAGGATGTTGATCCCCACGAAGACGATGTAGTAGATCGCCCACCAGAGAACAGGGCTGTTCCACCAACCGTCGGCTCCAGTCAGGTCGAAAACGATGTCGTGCGAGAGGAACCCCATCGCGCCCACGACAACCGCCGGCGTGATCACGTATTCCATGTTCTCGGCAAGGCCCGTGATGAATCCGCCCCACGGGCCCATCGCCGACCGTGAGAAGGAGTAGGCACCGCCGGTGTGCGGCAGTGCCGGCGACATCTCGGCGATGCTGTAGCACAGGCCGTAGTACATGACCGTGATGACGATGCCTGCGATGAGCAGACCACCGAAGCCGCCTGCGTCGAGGCCGAGGTTCCAGCCGTAGAAATCTCCCGAGATGACCGCGCCGACACCGAGCGCCCAGAGCGACCAGAAGGCGGCGTGACGGCGCAGCTTGCGCCGTTCGAAATAACCGTGTTCCGCGTCGCGATAGGTGACCGATCCAACCGTCCGCCTGTTATCCGCCATGGCGCCCTCCTCGGCTATTTGGCGCAAGTTGTCAGACAACTTGGAGAATAATGATGGCGAAAACGCACGTCAATATCGGAACGGAGACAGTTCGGAAACACTCGAAAAGCCAGCTAGTCGGCCCGCTGGGTACCCAGCGGGAAAGTTTTACGCTGTCGTCATCCCCAAAGGTAGGACACCAGACCAATAGAGGCCTATTGTCCCTAGGGAACCTGCGCTGTCCGATCCCCGAAGGAGAACCGCCGTGCCAGAGGGCCATGAGCATTTGACTGACGACGAGCGGCACCTCGCCAAGCTCGGCTACGTGCAGGAGTTGCAGCGATCCTGGTCGGGCTTCTCCAACTTCGCCATCTCGTTCTCGATCATCTCGATCCTGGCGGGCTGCTTCACCTCGTTCGGCCTCGGCTGGAACAACGGCGGTCCCGCAGCGATCGCATGGGGCTGGCCGCTCATCTCGATCTTCATCCTGATCATCGGCCTGTGTATGTCGGAGCTCGTCTCGGCGTTCCCGACGTCGGGCGGAATCTATTGGTGGGCAAGCAAGCTCGGTGGTGTCAAGGCCGGGTTCTACACCGGCTGGCTGAACCTGATCGGACTGATCGCCATCCTGGCGTCGGTGGCATACGGGTGCGCGACGTTCCTGGACCTGACGCTGGGCACGTTCAGTGAGAACTGGCTCAACGGCTACAGCCTGACGCGGACCTTCGTGCTGTTCGTCGTCATCTTGGCGATCTCAGCGCTCATCAACATCTTTTCGTCCCACCTGCTGGCCGTCATCAACAACGTCTCGGTGTGGTGGCATGTGGCGGGCGCGGCCGCGGTGATCGTGATCCTCTGGCTCATTCCGGCGCAGCACGCCAGCTTCAGCGACGTGTTCGCCAAGACCATCAACAACAGCGGCATGTTCGGCGGCTCGACGTCCGGTTGGGGCGTCCTGCTGTTCGTGCTGCCGATCTCGGCGATCCTGACGCAGTACACGATCACGGGGTATGACGCGTCGGCGCACCTGTCCGAGGAGACCAAGAGCGCGGCCAACGGGGCGGCCAGGGGCATCTGGCAGTCGATCTTCTACTCGGCCATCGGCGGCTGGATCCTGTTGCTGTCCTTCCTGTTCGCGGTCCAGGACGCCGACGGGGTGTCCAAGGGCGGCGGCGCGGTGGTGACCATCTTCACTCAGGCGATGAGCTCCAAGTGGGTGGCGCTCATCCTGTTCATCTCGACCGCGGGACAGTTCTTCTGCACCACGGCCTGCCAGACGAGCGCGTCGCGGATGCTGTTCGCGTTCAGCCGCGACCGCGCCGTGCCCGGTCACCAGTTGTGGTCGTCGCTGAGCTCGAAGAGGGTACCTGCCAACGGCGTCATGGTGACAGCGGTCCTTGCGGCGATCATCACGCTGCCCGCGCTCGTCGAGGTCGACATCAACGGTGCACCCGTTCCCGTCGCGTTCTTCGCGGTGGTATCGATCGGCGTCGTTGGCCTATACCTGTGCTTCGCCGTGCCCATCTACTACCGGTGGAAGGCAGGCGACTCATTCGAGCAGGGCAGCTGGAACCTGGGCAGCCACTGGAAGTGGATGGCCCCAGTCGCGATCATCGAGATCATCATCACCTCGATCGTCGCGATGTTCCCGACGTCCTCGGGTGGCGTCCCGTGGGGTGACAGCTTCGAGTGGAAGTTCGTCAACTACACCCCGCTGCTGGTGGGCGGAGTGTTGCTGCTGCTGTGGGTCTACTGGCACGCATCGGTGAAGAAGTGGTTCAAGGGGCCGATCAAGCAGGTCGATGAAACCGGCGAGCAGCTGGAAGGCGTTTCGTAACAGCTACGCGGTGCGGCGGCCGAGGGGTCTGGCGATACCCCCCTGCGGGTAGGGTCGGCTGAGTGTGTGGAGCCACCGGCGAGGTGCGCCTCGACGGCCAACCGCCTGACGTAGGGGCGGTCTCGGCGATGGCTGAGGCGATGGCGCCCCGCGGTCCCGACGCCGCCGGTGTGTGGTCGCAGGGCCGGGTCGCGCTCGGCCACCGTCGCCTGAAAATCATCGATCTGTCCGAGGCGGGCGCCCAGCCGATGGTCGATTCGGACCTGGGGCTGGCCGTCTGCTGGAACGGTTGCATCTACAACTACAAGGACCTGCGCCACGAACTGATCGGCCAGGGCTACCGGTTCTTCTCGCACAGTGATACCGAGGTGCTGCTCAAGGCCTACCACCTCTGGGGTGACCGCTTCGTCGACCGTCTCAAGGGCATGTTCGCGTTCGCGATCGTCGAGCGGGACAGCGGCCGGGTGCTGCTCGGTCGCGACCGGTTGGGCATCAAGCCGCTTTACCTGACCGAGGACGCACATCGGATCCGGTTCGCGTCGTCACTGCCGGCGCTGCTCGCCGGCGACGGCGTCGACACCCATATCGACCCACTCGCCCTACACCACTACCTGTCTTTCCATTCAGTCGTGCCGCCGCCGCGCACGATTTTGTCCGGCGTGACCAAGGTGCCACCGGCATCGCTGGTGGCGATCGAGCCCGATTCCCAAGGAAAAGTCAGCCGTACCACGACCACGTATTGGGAACCCGACTTCACGCGGCGCGAGGGGCGGGCCGACTGGTCCGAACGTGATTGGGAGGACGCGGTTCTCGCGTCGCTGCGCCTCGCGGTCGAGCGTCGGCTGGTGGCCGACGTGCCCGTCGGGTGCCTGCTCTCGGGCGGCGTCGACTCCAGCCTGATCGTCGGGCTGCTCGCCGAGGCGGGCCAACACGGTCTGGCGACATTCTCGATCGGGTTCGAGTCGGTCGGCGGCGTCAAAGGCGACGAGTTCAAGTACTCAGACATCATCGCCGAGCGCTTCGGCACCGATCACCACCAGATCCGCATCGCAACCGATCGCATGCTGCCCGCGCTCGATGGTGCGATCGGCGCGATGAGCGAGCCGATGGTCAGCCACGACTGCGTCGCCTTCTACCTGCTCAGCCAGGAAGTGGCCAAACACGTCAAGGTCGTGCAGTCCGGGCAGGGCGCCGATGAGGTGTTCGCCGGCTACCACTGGTATCCCCCGATGGGTAAACCCGACGCCGCCTCCGTCGACGGCTCGGTGGCCAGCTACCGCAAGGCGTTCTTCGACCGCGACGGTGAGGGCGTCGCGGCGCTCGTCGCACCGGGATACATCGCGGAGGCGATATGTCGCCGACCAGACGGCTCCGACGGGGATCCCAGTGGACAGTTCGTCACCGAGCACTTCGCCCGTGCAGGCGCCGCGACGGGCGTCGACCGCGCGCTGCGGCTCGACACGACCGTGATGCTGGTGGACGACCCGGTCAAGCGCGTCGACAACATGACGATGGCGTGGGGCTTGGAGGGCCGGGTGCCCTTCCTCGACCACGAGCTGGTCGAGCTGGCCGCCACCTGCCCGCCGGCGCTCAAGACCGCGCACGAGGGCAAGGGCGTGCTCAAAGAGGCTGCGCGCCGGGTGATCCCCGCCGACGTCATCGACCGCCCCAAGGGCTATTTCCCGGTGCCTGCGCTGACCCACCTCGAAGGTCCGTACCTGGACCTGGTCCGTGACGCGCTGTACGCGCCGGCCGCCAAAGCGCGTGGCCTGTTCCGTCCGGAGGCGGTCGACCGGCTGCTCGCCGACCCAAACGGCCGGCTTACCCCGTTGCGCGGCAACGAGCTCTGGCAGATCGCCCTGCTCGAGTTGTGGCTGCAGCGTCAGGGCATCACCGGAGCGGCGGCATGATCACCGGAGCCGGTCGACCGGCGACATCCAGCCCCGTCGATCCCCACGAGGATCACCCCGAGGCCATCACGCTCGGCCTGCATGATGCGTCACCGCCGCACATGGTCGACGCCATGGCTGACGATGTAATCGTCGAACTCGGTTGGGGTCGACTGATTTTCGGCCAGACCTTCGCCGATCCGGACAAGCTCGCGGAGGTGCTGCGCCACGAGGGGCGGGGTCGACGCGACATCTGCATGTACGCCCGCGAACCGCAGGTGCTGGTCGCCCTGGCGCCCGCCGAACTGTTCATCGACCCGAGCCACACCTACCGGTTGAGGTTCTCCGATGACGAGCCGGACCTGCCGCAGACCGGATTCACGGTACGGACACTGCAAAGCGCAGATGACGCAGAGGCGATGAACCGCGTGTATGTGCGCTGCGGGATGGTGTCTGCCCCCGTCGACGTCATCTGGGACAACCATCTTCACCGCGACCCGGTCGACTACCTTGTCGCCGTCCGCGACGATGACGGCACAGTCGTCGGCACCGTGACCGGCGTCGACCACAAGCGGTTGTTCACCGACCCGGAGGACGGCTCGAGCCTGTGGACCCTGGCCGTCGATCCGACGTCGAGCCTGCCCGGCGTCGGCGCTGCGTTGACACGTGCGCTCGCCGCGATCTACCGGGACCGCGGACGTGCCTACATGGACTTGTCCGTGGCACACGACAACGCCGCTGCGATCGCGTTGTACGAGAAGCTGGGATTCGCGCGCGTGCCGGTGATGGCGGTCAAACGCAAGAACGCGATCAACGAACCGCTGTTCACCCATCCGCCGGAGACGGTCGACGACCTCAACCCGTATGCGCGCATCATCGCCGACGAAGCAATGCGCCGCGGCATCTGGGTGGAGGTGCTCGACGCCGAGGCGGGTGAGATGCGGCTGTCGCACGGCGGGCGCAGCGTCGTTACCCGAGAGTCCTTGTCGGAGTTCACATCGGCGGTTGCGATGGCCCGGTGCGACGACAAACGCCTGACCCGCCGCCTCGTCGCGGAGGCCGGAATCGCCGTCCCCAGAGGCCGGTTGGCCACCTTCGACGAAGAGGACTACGGGTTCCTCGATGAGGTGGGCGATGTCGTGGTCAAACCAACCCGGGGCGAGCAGGGCAAGGGCATCACGGTCGGGGTCGACAATCCGGCGGAGCTGGATGCGGCCCTGGCGCGGGCCCGTGAGCAGCATCCCGACGTCCTCATCGAGCAGCGTGCGCCGGGCGACGACCTCCGGCTGGTCGTGATCGACCACAAGGTGGTGGCCGCCGCGCTGCGGCAGCCCGCGGAAGTCATCGGCACCGGGCACCACACCGTGCGCGAGCTGATCGATGCCCAGAGCCGGCGCCGCGCGGCGGCGACCGGTGGTGAATCCCGGATTCCCATCGATGACGTAACAGAAAGCACCGTCAGGGAGGCGGGCTGGTCGTTCAGCGACGTCCTGCCGGAGGGTGCGCGCCTCCGGGTTCGTCGGACTGCGAACCTGCATCAGGGCGGCACCATCCATGACGTGACCGCCGAGGTGAACGCGGAGTTGTGCGTGGTGGCGGTGACCGCGGCAGAAGCGATCGGTATCCCGGTGACGGGTATCGACCTTCTCGTTCCCGACGTCACAGGGACCGACTACGTGTTCATCGAGGCGAATGAGCGCCCGGGCCTGGCCAACCACGAGCCCCAACCCACCGCGCAGGCTTTCGTCGACTTCCTGTTCCCGCAGAATCCCGGCCTGCCGCAGGCGTGGACGCCGGACCAGCCGCCGCAGTAGCCGCTTACCAGGTGCTGGTGCGCATCACTATCTCGGCGGCCAACTGCGCGGTGGACTCCTGCGCGTTGCGCCTGCCGAGCAGGTCGACCAGCCGGAAGTCGCCATACACGTAGCGCTGGCTGGCCTTGGCGACGGCGCGCGCGGCGGGCGTGCTGACCAACGCCGTCGTATTCATCTCGACCGGCGGGCAGTGTTCGTCGCGGATCACCCCGGTGAGGTCGGCGACGCGCGGATGGCCGCGGTCGATCACCACCAGCCCGATGAACCGGTCCAGCCGCGTAGCGGCCAGCTCCCAGGCCAGTTCGCCGCCGATGCGGTCGCCCACAAGCAGCGCCCAGCGCACGTCGAGCGCGTCGAGGATGCCGACCACCGACTTGGCGGTCAGCCGGGGATCGGGGCCGATCACGATGGTCCGCAGCGACGCGGTGTGCAGTCGCTGACAGACCGCGTCATACGCGGACGGCGCGTGATGCGCCGCGCCGAGCACCACCACGACGGACCCTTTGTCCGGGCCCGCCACGTCGACCGGCACGGGAAAGCCGTCGACGGTCACCATGGTGGAAGGCATTTGGGTCACGCTACAGCGGCATGCCCAGTTGGCGGGCGGATTTTCACGGTCTTTGCCTCTTCGTCAGGCCGAGCGAGCTCGTTCGGCCTGCTTTGCTGCGATGTCCAGAAACGTCTGCGGCAGCGCGGCTTTGACAGCGATCGATGGGTTTGGTGTGGGGAACGCGATGCCGAATACCGCCATCCCACCGATGTTCTCGAACGTGAAGTAGACGCTGCTGTCGACGTTGTTCAGTCGCATGGTCTGCTGATACACCAGCGCGTCGGGGCGCGGTGTCTGCAGCCGCGTGGTGGTCATCGGAATGCCGGTCATCGACGGGTCGAAGAACGTCTGGAAATGCGCGCAGCGGTCGGCGGTGGCGGCCAGCCTGGCGAGGTCCAGCCGCCACGTCAACACCGTCATCACGATCCGCGCGCCGTCGTAGCCGACGACATACTCCGCCGCACTGCCGGGGCCGCGCTCGGCCGAGTCGGCGATGGCGCGGGTGAGCCCGTCTGAGCAGCCTTCCGGGTTGGACAGCATGGCAGGCGGACCGCCCGCGCCGTCCGGCTGACCGGGCGACCGGGTGAGGCGGTCGTACTGCACGCCCGGCGGGAAATCGGCCGCGGTCAGCACCACCCGCTCCAGCTTGGCGCCGGGCCAGGTCGCGGTGCCGGAGATCGCGTGCGTGCAGCCGGTGAGCACCGCCAAGAGCAGCGCGAGCACAGCTGCTTCGCAGCGCTGCCGGATCATACGGCCAGGCTACCGACACAAACGCGGATCCTGTCGGACGCTAGCGGCAGCTATAACCGCCGTCTATCGGCAGCGAGACCCCGGTGATCATCGAGGCGTCATCGCTGAGCAGGAAGCTGATGGGCGCGGCAATCTCGTCCTCGGTGGCCCACCGGCCCAGAGGCATCTGCTCCAGGAACGGCGGACCGACATCGGGGCGTCCCCAGTAATACGCGGACATCTCGGTCATGACCACGGTGGGATTGACGCTGTTGACGCGGATGTTGTACCTACCCAATTCCAGCGCAGACACTCGAGTGATGTTGTCGAGCGCAGCCTTGGACGATCCATAGGAGATGTGGCCCGACAATGCCACGAGACTCGCTTGACTGGACACGTTCACGATCGACCCGCCTCGGCCGCCGGCAATCATTCCCGGTGTCACGTGCTTGATGACGAGCAGGCTTCCACGTGCGTTGATGCTGATTACCTTGTCGAACACGGCGATATCGGTCTCTTGGGGCGTCGCTATTTCGCCTCCGAAACCGCCACAGTTCACCACACCCCATAAGTCCAGGCCCGAAACGGCCGTACGAATCTCGTCTTCAGACGTGAGGTCGAATGAGACCGGCTCCGCTCCCGTCTCGTCGGCGAGCTTGCTCAGCTTCGCGGCGTCTTGGCCGCCCGCATAGACTGTCGCGCCTTGGCCAACAAGCCGGCGGACGGTAGCCGCTCCGATGCCGCCACTCGCCCCCGTTACCAAAACTTTGCGTCCGGTGAAATCGGCCATGCGCTGCTCGCTTTCGATATCCGGGTCAGCAAAAGCCCGGCCGCCGCAGTCGTAAGCCTCTTGGCCCGCTGCGCGCGAAGCTCATCATCACACGCCATGTCACCGATGTCACTGTCCGCATTCACAGGGCCCAAGTGACACCGATGTCATACACCTGGACGCCAAGCCGTGGACAGTGCGTTGGAAAATCGAAAATACAACTGGCAGCGGTTATCTGAACGAGTTGGCGACCTGTTGCGACGGGCATGCCCGGAGCTGCGCCCATTGAGGCATGTCATCGGTGTCATACACTCCGGCCGAGCAAAGTGACAACTCACGGCGCATGGGCCAAACTGTCCTCGTGATCGACACCGACGCAGTGAGCCTCGAGGTCGACGGGCTGCTGCTGGACTGCGACGGTGTCCTGGTCGATTCCCACAGCGCTTCGGCGATCGCCTGGAACCTCTGGGCGAAGCGCTGGGTGCCAGGCTTCGATTTCCACCGCGATGTCGAGCACGGACGGCGAATCACCGACCTCGTTGCCGAATTGATAAGCACACCCGCTGATGTCGACGAGGCGGCCGCTGACCTGACGCAGCAGGAGCTCGACCACGCCGCCGACGTGACGGCGATACCGGGTGCACGCCGACTACTCGACTCAAGCCCAGCCGGAAGTTGGGCAGTCGTCACGTCGGGCAGCCGTGCGATAGCCACCGCCCGCATGGCATCTGCCGGCCTCCCCACTGCGGACATACTCGTCACAAGCGAAGACGTCGAACAGGGAAAACCCTTTCCCGATCCCTACCTCCTCGCCGCATACCGCCTGGGCGTATCGCCCCTGCACTGCGCGGTGTTCGAGGACGCGGCCGCCGGGATCGCGGCAGCCCGGGCCGCGGGCGTCGCCACCATCGTCGGCGTCGGCGCCGACGCCTGCGCTGCCGGTGTCACGCTGGCCGTTGCGGATCTGCGCGGCGTCCGTTTCGACGGACACCGTCTGCGTATCGAAGACCGGACGATCCTGCCATCCAGGGGCGAGTAGGTTAGCCATCGGCCTTCAGGAGGTGCTCATGCGTGTAGCCAACCAGATGCGCCGCGTTGTGGTCTCGCCCAACTCCATCGACGTCGTCGAATCTCCGACGCCACAGCCCATGTCCGGTGAGGTCCTCGTCCACTCGGTTGTCTCCGGCGTGTGCGGGTCCGACACTCACGCCGCACGTGGACGACATCCGTTCATCGATCTGCCGTACCACCCGGGTCACGAAGTTGTCGGCGTGATCGCAGCACTGGGACCTGGCGTCGACGGTATCGAGGTGGGTCAACGGGTCACCGTAGAGCCCGACCTTCCGTGCTGGGACTGCAAGCAATGCCGTCGCGGCATGCAGAACCTGTGTGAGAACCTGCGTTTCTTCGGCTGTGGTTACAACCAGGGTGGGATGGCGGACTACTTCACAATTCCGGCGAATCGCGTTCACGCAATCCCCGACGATCTGGATTACCGGGCGGCAGCTCTCATCGAACCGATGTCGACGCCCGTGCACGCCGTCAGGATCGCCGGCGGCGTCCGCGACAAGGCGGTCGCGATCCTCGGTGCAGGAACGATCGGGCTGCTCGCGTTGGCGGTGGTCCGTGCGCACGGAGCCAAGCGTGTCGTGGTCACCGATCCGCAGGCCGCCAAACGGGCACGGGCCGCGCAGCTCGGCGCCGATGCCGTGCTCGACGCGGCAGCCGACGACGTCGTGGCGCAGGTGCGCGCTGCACTCGGCGAAAGCGCCGACGTAGTTTTCGACTGTGTCGCCGTCACGTCCACGGTCCGGCAGGCGATCGGTATGGCCAGCAAAGGCGGCACAGTGGCCATTGTCGGCGTGCCTGCCGACGACGTGAACGTCCCGCTGCCGGTTGTTCAGGACCACCAGATACGCATCCAGGGCAGCGCCACTTACCTGCCGGAGGACTACGTCGAGTCGATCCGACTCCTCGTCGACGGCGACGTACGCGTCGACGACATCGTCACCGCTGAGGTCCCGCTCGCCCGCGTGGCCGACGCGTACGCGCTCGCGTCCGGCGGCGAGCACGTGAAAGTCCTTGTCGCCGTGGATGAACAGTTGCTCGGTCCGTCAACGCCGCAGTGGCGTCTGTGACGCTGCTGCGACGATAGAGACCGGACGGCTCGGATCGGGTACGCCGAGCAGCGTGCCCTCGTGCTCTACGGCGGTGGCACCGAAGCGCAACGCGTTGGCCAGCGCGTCTGCGCTCGGCGCCCGGCCTTGTACGGCGGCGATCCAGCCGGCGAGGAACGCGTCGCCGGCACCCACGGTGTTGACGACCCGGCGCACGGCCGCAGTGCCGTGCAGTGGTTGGGGCAGGTCGGCGTCGACGAGAAGCGCACCGTCGCGGCCCAGGCTGACCAGCACGGTGCGCACGCCTCGCGCGAGCAGCATCTGCGCCGCATCGGCCACATCGCCGAGCGTCGACAGGGAGCGGCCGGTGACTTCGGCGAGCTCTTCGGCGTTGGGCTTGACCAGATGCGGCAGCCGAAGGCCCTCTTGTGCCAGCACATGCTCGAGCGCCGGGCCGGAGCAGTCGAGCGCGACGAGCCGGCCGGCGGCCCTGGTGGCCGCCACGGCGTCGGCAAACCGTTGCGGGGTGAATCCGCCCGGGAGGCTGCCGGCCCATACCACCCAATCGCCGGTGTCGCTGTGCGCCAACGTCATTGCGCACAACGCGTCGACCTCGGTCTCCGACAGTTGTGGTCCGGGCTCGTTCACCTTGCTGGTGCGCCCGTCGGCCTCGACGAGCGAGATGTTGGAGCGCAGAGCGTCGGCGATTGGCACGTCGACGTGGTCAAGTCCGAGATCGTCCAGCAGCAAGACGATCTCGCGCCCCACACTCCCGCCCACCGGCAGTACCGCACGCACGGGCACCCCAACGCCGCGCAGGGCCAGTGCGACGTTCACGCCCTTGCCGCTCGGCTCCAACATCGTGGCGGTGGCCCGGTTGACCTGGCCGGCCACGAACCGCGGCAGGTGCAATGTTCTGTCCAGGCTCGGGTTCGGCGTGACGGTGATGATCATCGGGCCACCTCGACCGCAACGTCGACCGCGAGCAACCGCTCACGCTGCTCTTCGGAGACAGCGTCGTCGGTCACAAGGACATCGACGTCCTGCAGCGTCGCGTGCCTCGCACGGCTCTCCCGGCCGAATTTGCTTGCGTCGACGAGGAAAACCCGCTGCCGCGCGGCCGCCAGCATCTCGTGCTTGACCAAGGCTTCGTCGGCGTCGGGGGTGGTGAGTCCGCGACGAAACGACAGCGCGTTGGTACCCAGGAACGCAACGTCGACGTTGATCCCGGCGAGCGCTTCGACAGTCAGGGGTCCGACCGCGGCCCCGGTCTGAGGGCGCACCCGCCCGCCAAGGCCGACACCTGCGATTCCGCGCTCCAGCAGCGTGCACAGCACCGGAACAGCGTTCGTGTAAACCACAAGGTCACGATCGGTGGGCAGCAGCTCTGCCAGCCGCAACGTCGTCGTGCCCGCATCAACAAGCAGCGTGCCGCCTTCGGGTACGAACCTCACAGCGTGCCTGGCGATGGCAAGCTTCTGCTCGGCGTGCTCGGTGCGCATTGCGACGTTGGACTCCTCGCGCAGGCGCTGCCCGGGGACTGCGCCGCCATGCACGCGCCGTAGCAGCCCGCGCGCCTCGAGCTGGGTCAGGTCCTTGCGGATACTCTCTGCGCTGACCCCGAAATACCCTGCCAGCCAGCCGCTTTCTACACGATGCTCGGCAGCCAACAGACGAAGCACCTCCGCATGGCGTTCGTCGGCGAACCACGTCCGCTCACCCGGCATCACGGGCCGCCCAAGTGTTCGTCCGGGCCGATTTCACCGGCGGCACGCGCGGCGAGCGTCGCTGCACCGAGCGCGCCTGCCTCGTCGACGGCCGAGACCTCGAGACGATCGAAGCGGGCGGACTTGGCGCGCATGACTTCTGCGCTGTGGCGCCAGCCGCCGGTGACCACGACGCGCACGGCAGGCCCGACTGCGTCGTCCATCGCGCGGTGCAGCGCAAGCGCTTCCTCGGCGGCAGCGGCGACGACGGCCTTCCATACTTCACCGGGCCCGACGCCGCCTGCGATCCCGCCGAGTGTAAGGGCCTCCGAGCCGAGACCGCTGACTGCCACCCGGCCGTGAGGCGCTTGCGCGGCGGCGGCGTCGAGCCGGGCCAAGCCGTCGGGTCCCACGCCAAGCAGCTCGAGCGCGCGCGTTTGCGCCAGGCCGCCCTCGGTTCCGCCGAGCAGGGTCCAGTGGCCGGGCTCGATGCTCGGGTCGGTGGTGATGCCCGCAGCGGCCATCCGCGCCATGTCGGCGCGGCTGGGCACTCGGGCCACGGTACGCACCAGCGCCTCCGCGGTGCCCGACGAGTCAAGCTCGTGACCCGGTCCGCTTGCGCGGGCACCGAGTGCAGAGGCCTGGTGGTCGTGGCCGGCAAGCGTCAGCAGCGCCCCGCGCAGCAACGGGCTCACTGCATCGGACGTCACCGTCCCGACCGGCACGCCAGCCTGCACCAGCGGTGGCATCAGCGAGCGGGTGGCACCGGACCATGCCAGCGCGTCGTCCCACCAGTCGCGTTTCGCGACGTCGAGCCAGCCGGTGCGGCCCGCCAGCGACAGCTCGAGGGCGACATCGCCGCCGAGGCGTCGCACCACCCAACTTCCCACGTCGAAGCGCATCGTCGCGGCCCGGCTTGCCGGTTCGTGGTCCAGCAGCCAGCGGTGCTTGGTGAGCGAAAACTGGCCCCGTAGCGGCTTTCCCGCGATGCCGCCGAACGCCTCGGGACCGAGCTGCTCGCTGAGGTCGGCCACCTCGTCGCCATCGCGGTCGTCGTGCCATGCGATAACCGGAGCCAGCGGTCGCTCGTTGGCGTCGGTGAGCACACCCGATTCCCCCATGCTCGCAACGCCAACCGCACGCACGGGAACCGCCGCCGCCGTGGCCGCCCTACTCAACGCGTCGATCGCGCTACGCCACAGGGTTTCCGCGTCGGTCTGGGTGCCGTGGGGGCCGACGTCCCAAGTGGTGACTGCACGCCCGGTGGCGAGCACGGCGCCGTCCTCTCCGTAGACCACGGCCTTGCTGGATGTCGTACCGACATCCAGCCCGGCGAAAACGGCCATCACTCCCCCGTCGATCACCTGAGCATTGCCCTAGTTGGGTTTAGATGGATATCCTTGCGTCTTGTTGGAAGCACGTCAAGCCGATACTGACAGAGCAGGAGCACCATGCCGCTGGTTACCACCGCCGAACTCGTCGGTGACGCGGGATCGCGCGGGCGCGGCATCGCGGCCTTCAACGTGATCACGCTCGAACATGCAGAGGGCATCGTCGCCGGCGCCCAGCGGTCGGGTCGACCTGTGATCCTGCAGGTGAGTGAGAACACCGTGAAGTTCCACGCGGGCCAGATGCGGCCGCTGGCAGCGGCCCTCACTGCCCTGGCGTCCGAGGCTGCGGTCCCGGTCGGCCTGCATCTCGACCACGCCGAGACCGCAGCCCTCTGGCACGACGCCGCGATGGCCGGCTACTCCTCGGTGATGGTCGACTGCGGCTGGCTACCGTACGAGCAGAACGCGGCCACCACCGCCGACGTGACCGAACTGCTGCACGCACAGGGGCTCGCGGTTGAAGCCGAGCTCGGGCACGTCGGCGGCAAGGACACCCAGGTGGCCAGCGCGCACGAGCCCGGCGTGCGGACCGACCCGGTGCAGGCCGCTGCGTTCGTCGCTGCGACGGGCGTCGATGCGCTGGCGGTTGCTGTCGGCAGTTCGCACGCCATGACCACGCAAACCGCCGAACTCGACCTCGAACTCGTTGCCGCGCTGCGCGACGCGGTGCGGGTACCGCTGGTGCTGCACGGCTCCTCGGGCGTGCCAGATGACACGCTGCGGGACGCCGTCCGCGCTGGCATCGTGAAAGTCAACATAGGCACCACGCTCAACGTTGCCTACACCGGGGCACTACGCGAGGCGCTCAGCGACAAGGCCGACCCGCGGCCGTCGCTGAACGCTGCGCGCACCGCGGTCGCCGACACCGTCGCGCACCTGCTCGACGTCGTCGGTGGCTGAGCTGCGGTCAGCAGTTTGACTTGTACGCTGCCGCGCCGCCCTCGCCGCTGAGGTTCTCCGGCGTGATCACGATGAAGCCGGTCTGCACCTTCTTGGTGTTCTGACCGCCATCGAGTGCCGTCACCGCCTCGTCGACGCCGAACTTGCCGATGATTCCCGGCTCCTGCGCGACGAGCGCCTGAACGGTGCCGTCCCGCAGCGCCTGGATCTGATTCGGGCCGGCGTCGAAGCCGACGATCTTCACCTGGCCGCTCTTACCGGCCTGCTTCACTCCGGTGGCGGCGCCCTCGGCGGAGAACAGGTTCGCGGCGAAGACGCCGACGAGGTCGGGGTCCTTCTGCAGCTGGGCGCCGATGACTTGTGCTGCGGTCGCTGGGTCGTCGTGGCTGTACTGCACGCCGACGTAAGTGAACTTGCCGTCGGCCTTGACCGCGTCCTCGAATCCCTTGGTGCGCGCGTCGGTCGTCGAGATGCCCGGATTGACACCCATGACCATGACCTTGCCGCCCTCGGGGTGCAATTGCTTGATGGCGTCGAAGGCCGCCTTGCCGCCACCCTCGTTGTCGCTGGCGATCGCGGATACGGCATACGACGGGTCGTTCGTGGTGGTGTCGACGAGCACCACCTTGATCCCGGCGGCGGCCGCCTGCTGAAGGGGCTGCTGCATGGCCTGGACGTCGGTCGGTGCGACCAGCAGCGCGTCCGGCCGGCTCGCGACGATCGAATCCAGGAT
>DASQCE010000507.1:0-8383 GCA_035634855.1 Mycobacterium sp. | reverse complement strand
CCGACCGGTTGCAGCGCATCACCAAGGACTCGAAGGTGTCGACGGTGTGGACGTGGCCCGATCGCCCTGGCGTGGCAGGCTGCGCCGCGCTGGACGGCACGGTCCTGGTGAATCTCGTCAACACCAAGCAGACCGTGGCGGTGCGGCTGGCACCCGATACCGGCGCGGTCACCGGAGAGCCCGAGGTGGTCCGTCAGGACCAGCACGGACACGCGTGGGCATTGCAGCTCTCGCCAGACGGCAACGTGTGGGGCGCCACCGTGAACAAGACGTCAGGCGACGCCGAGAAGCTCGACGACGTCGTCTTCCCGCTGTTCCCGCAGGGCGGCGGATTCCCGCGCAGCAACGCCGACAACACCTAGAATCAACAGTTCAGGCGTGCGTGGCCAACCGGTCGCGCGCTTCGGCCGGTGTGATGGTCACCTGGCGTGCGGGCGCCGCCGCAGTGAGATGAAGCGCCAGCACGTCGGCGGTCTCCGGAGCGATGCGGCGAGCAACGGCGAGCATGGGCTGAAAGTTGTTGATCGACAACGCCCGAACCCACGCCCGTGCGATCGGCGTCACCGCGGTGTCGACCGCGACGGGCTGGTCGAAATTGCCCATGCGCCGCATCCATTTCGGCAGGGTCGCGATCGCCGCGGGCGCCAACACCCGGCTACCCGCCCACAGCCGTACGCCGCGGTCGCGCGGCGTGTGCAGCAGGTAATGCATTGCGCGGTCAGCGTGTTCGGACGTGCAGAGCCGACTGCGCACATCGGCGAAGTACTGCCCAACCTCGTCGCGTGAGGTGGGAACGTCGGAGGGCTTGCAGGTCTGCAGTTCGGCGGCGATGCGCGACTCCACCCAGAACCGCGACTCCTCCGCCGGCGACAGCGGTCCCGGCCCGTACTGCTCGTAGCACTTGAGCACCGAATGCCAACCGGTGATGTGGATCCACAGCTGCGCGTCCGGATTGTTGGCGTTGTAGCGCGATCCGGTGATCGGCTCGATCCCCTTCGCCCTCGCGTGAATCCGCATCAGCGCGTCGGACACCTGGATCGCGGTGCGACCGTCGGCCACCGCGACGGTGAGGAAGTACGCCAGCGTGCGGTCCAACCGCCCCGAGGGATCGGTGTAGATGCCGGCGCTGTCGGCGACCGCCGCGGCGAGGAACGGGTCAAAGTGTTCGAGCACAACTGCGCGCTGGAAGCCGATCAGTGCAGTCGGCGAGGCCCATACCTTCCAGCTGGGCGAATCGGGTCCGAAAAAGCCGTAGTCGTCGCGCCGGATCGACTCGATCATGGCCACTACCTCTGCCTTCCCCTCAATACAACGCCACCGTAGCAATTAGCGCCAGCGAATACAACGGTGTCGTAATATTGCTTGCGTGACCCGACCCCGGCAACGGCGCAAGTACGCCCCGCGCATGCCGCGCGAACAGCGCCGCGAGCAGCTATTGGACGCCGCCATGACCGTGCTCGTCGGCTGTCAGCTACCCGAGCTCAGCGTGGAGGCGGTGGCCTAGGCGGCCGGTGTCGGAAAGCCAGTGCTGTACACCGTATTTCGCACGCGGGCCGAGTTGGTGTCCGCGTTGTTGCGGCGTGAACATCAGCGTGGCCTGGAGCAAGTGCTTGCCGGCATGCCCGACGACCTGACCGAACCGGGCCCCACGGGTGCGTACGCCGCGACGGTGTCGGCGTTCCTGCGTGTGGTGCTGGAGAATCCGGCACGGTGGCGGCTCATCCTGACGGTGCCCGACAGCGCTCCCCGCGAATATCGCGACGACCTGCGCCGCGCACGGTCATCGATCCTGGCCCAAGCGGAACGACTGGCCAAGGCGGGCATTGCGCTGGATCCGCGGCTTGCCGATCTCGATCCGGTACTGCTCGGCCACACGATGCTGTCGTTCGCCGAAATGCTGGGACGACTGGCGGTCAACGATCCAGAGACCTACCCGCGCGAGCGCCTCGAGGAGTTCGCCGTCGCAGCGATGGGCATCGGCAAGCGCTAGCTCTGCCTGGAATCAGGTGAACGGGGTGGATTGCTGCTTCATGGTACGAGCTGTTGCCATGTGGCCCTCGAACTGGAGGGCGTGCGCCATCGCGACGTATCGATCCGCATAGGTCCATAAGCGCCGTCGTCGCCCTGTGCCGACGCGAGCAACGCCCACACCAATCCGGCCATGCCCATCGCCAGCGCGACCTCTGATCGTCAGGCTGACAGCGAGCTGCCCATAGCTGCGATGGCGGCGTTGGCCGACGAGCCGCTGCATGTGGTGGCCACATACCCATCCGGAGTGCCTGATGGAATCGCCGTGTTACCGAACGCCACCGTGCGGAAGTTCGCGCCACACGGAATCGTGTTGGATCGGGCGGTCTGTGCCATCACTCACGGCGGCATGGGCGCCACCCAAAAAGCCCTTGCACGCGGCGTTCCCGTCTGCGTCGTACCGCACGGCCGCGACCAGTTCGAGGTCGCCAGGCGTGTTGAGGTTTCAAGCAGTGGAACCCGCCTACCCGCAAAAAGGCTCAGTCCACCCCGATTGAAATCGAAAGTGCTGCAGGCAATGTCGATGACAGCGGGCGCGCGACGCGTGGCGGACGGGTTCGAGGCGACCGGAGGCGTCGCACGCGGCGCCGACGTCATCGAGCAACGACTGCTTGGCCTACCGGCCTGATCGTTCCTCGAATTCGATCGCGGTCCGCGCTAGCTGCAGGCGGCCAGCACCAGTTCGCGCACCCGCGCGGCGTCGGCCTGGCCCTTGGTCGCCTTCATCACCGCGCCGACGATCGCGCCCGCCGCAGCCACCTTGCCGCCGCGGATCTTCTCCACGATGTCGGGGTTGGCGGCCAGGGCCTCGTCGACGGCGGCCTGAATCAGTGAGTCGTCGCGCACCACGGCAAGGCCGCGGTCGGTCATCACCTGCTGGGGTTCGCCCTCACCTGCCAACACGCCCTCGATGACCTGACGGGCCAGCTTGTTGGACAGCTTGCCGTCGTCGACGAGCTTGACGACAGCGGCCACCTGCGCCGGGGTGATCGCCAACGCGTCGAGTTCGACGTCGGCCTCATTTGCCTTCTGCACCAAGAAGTTTCCCCACCACGCGCGGGCTTGGTCGCTGGAGGCCCCGTGTTCAACGGTGGCGGCGACCAATTCCACGGCACCGGCGTTGACCAGGTCGCGCATGACCTCGTCGGAGATCCCCCACTCCTCCTGAATCCGCTTGCGCCGCAACCATGGCAGTTCGGGCATGGTCTGCCGCAGCCGCTCGACCAGTTCCGCGTCAGGAGCCACAGGTTCCAGATCGGGCTCGGGGAAGTAGCGGTAGTCCTGCGCGGTCTCCTTGCTGCGGCCCGGCGAGGTGTAGCCGTCCTCGTGAAAGTGGCGTGTTTCCTGAAGGACTCGGCCGCCGCCGAGAAGAACCGCTGCTTGGCGGCGCATCTCGTAGCGCACCGCGACCTCAACGCTCTTCAGCGAGTTCACGTTCTTGGTTTCGGTCCGGGTGCCGAACTCTTTTTGACCGGTGGGCTTGAGCGAGACGTTGGAGTCGCAGCGCATCGAACCTTGATCCATCCGGACATCGGAAACACCCAAGGCCCGCAACAGATCCCGCAGCGCGGTCACATACGCGCGGGCGATCTCGGGCGCGCGGTCGCCGGTACCCTCGATCGGCTTGGTGACGATCTCGATCAAGGGCACGCCGGAGCGGTTGTAGTCGATCAGCGACGTCGTCGCGCCCTCGATACGGCCGGTCTCGCTGCCCAGGTGCGTGAGCTTGCCGGTGTCCTCCTCCATGTGGGCGCGCTCGATGTCGACCCGCCATGTGGTGCCGTCGTCGAGCGGGACGTCGAGATAGCCGTTGATCGCGATCGGCTCGTCGTACTGCGAGATCTGGTAGTTCTTCGGCATATCCGGATAGAAGTAGTTCTTCCTGGCGAATCGGCACCAGGGCACGATCTCGCAGCCAAGCGCCAGCCCGATGCGGATCGCCGACTCCACCGCGGTCTGGTTGAGCACCGGCAGTGACCCGGGCAGGCCGAGGCAAACCGGGCACACCTGGGTGTTGGGCTCGGCGCCGAACTTGTTGGCGCAGCCGCAGAACATCTTGGTCGCCGTGGACAGCTCGACGTGTACCTCGAGCCCGAGCACGGGTTCGTAGCGCGCGACGACCTCGTCGTAGTCGAGCAGTTCGGCGGCGGGTGCGAGGGTCATGTGGACGAGTTTAGTGGGGGCGACTCCGCCAGCCGGGGGTGCACACCCGGGCTCAGTCCCAGGCTCGCAGCCACCCGCTGCAATGCATCGAGCAGCGTCGCCCTCTCATCGGGTGTCAGCGCCGCGGTCACCTCGTCTTCCATCGCATGCGACTGCTCTTCGAGCGCAGGCAACAGGTCGCGGGCCTTGTCGGTGAGCGTGACCGCGAACGCGCGGCGGTCAACCGGGTGTGGCATCCGCTTGACGAGGCCCTGGTCCTCGAGGCTGTCGATCAGGCTCACCATCACGTTGCGGTGAAGCCCGAGCCGGGCCGACAGCTGCCGCTGCGATTGGCCGTCGGTGCCGGCCAACGCCACCAGCACCGCATTGGTGCGCGGATGCACGTCGAGCGGCGCCAGCCGTCGCTTGAAGTCGTCGGACACATAGCTGCCCAGCTGGGACAGCAGAAACGGAATCCGCTGGTCCAGCTCCCTGATGCCGGGTCGTTGATCAACCACGACGCGACATTAGCACCGATTGTGATCGTCCTATATAGTGATAATCACTGTTAGTGACAAATTAGGAGGAGACATGCGCATCGTGATCTTCGGGGCCAACGGGCAGACCGGCCGACTGGCGACCAGGCGAGCGCTCGACGCCGGCCACACCACCGTCGCGGTGACTCGTAGACCCGGCGCCTTCCCGTTCAGCGATCCTGCGCTGACGGTCGCGGGCGCGGACGTCCACGACGCCGACGCGGTCGGCGACGTCGTCGAGGACGCCGATGCCGTGCTGTCGACGCTGGGCGTGCCGTTCACGCGGGAGCCGGTCAACACCTACTCGAGGGGCACCGCCAACATCGTCGCCGCGATGCAGTCCTCGGGTCTGACCCGTCTGGTCGTGGTGAGTTCGACGGGTGCGTATCCCGCGCCGGGCCGAACAGGCGCGCCGTTCGCACTGCGGTTGGTCGAACCGGTCATCACCAAGACGATCGGCAAGACCGTCTACGACGACATCCGGCTGATGGAGTCCGTGGTGCGCGACAGCGACCTCGACTGGACAATCGTGCGTCCGTCAGGTTTGTTCGACCTACCGCATGTCACGGAATACACTGCCGGAGAAGTGGATCCAATCGGAGCGTTCACCTCGCGCAGTGACTTGGCGGACTATCTCGTCGCGCTGGCCGCCCGGAATGGAAGCCACGATACGGTGACGGTCTCGACTACAGCAGACACGCCCACGATGTGGCAGATGATCCGCCACGAAGCCTTCAAGTCCGCTTGAGTAACCGCGCGAGCAGCAACGCAAAGTGTCCCAAATCCTCGGCGTATCGGGTGCTTTTGCGTCTTCTCGCTACAAGAAAGAGCCCACACCATGACTAGCGCTTACCTCGCGGTCACCCTGACCGCTATTGCCGCGAACGGATTCTCGGGAATCGCGGCGCTGCTTCACTTCCAGCCGATCATGCCGGGCATGGCCAAGGCCGGGGTTCCCATATCGTGGCTGACCTTTCCGATCGGAACCCTGAAAACCCTTGGTGCGCTTGGCCTGGCGGCAGGCCTTCACTTTCGGCCACTTGGCATCTCGGCTGCGATCGGCCTGGTGCTCTTCTTTGTCTGCGCGATCTACACGCACATCCGGGCCAGCGACTACAGCCCGCAGTTCGGCCTGGCGATCGGCTTTCTGGGCCTCAACGTTGCGGCCCTTGCCCTTGCATTGCCGAGCGGCTAGCCGAAGAATTCGGCGGCGTCGTCATAGCGGCTCTGCGGCACGAGCTTCAACTGGCGCACCGCGTCGGCAAGTGCCACCCGCCCGATGTCCTGCCCGCGCAGCGACACCATCATTCCGTACTCGCCGGCGTGGGCGGCATCGGCGGCGTTGACGCCGAACCGGGTAGCCAGCACGCGGTCGTACGCCGTCGGCGTTCCTCCGCGTTGCACATGTCCGAGCACAGTGACGCGGACATCTTTCTTGATCCGCTTCTCCACCTCGACGGCCAGCTGGGCAGCCACACCGGTGAACTTCTCGTGTCCGAACTCGTCCATTCCGCCTTCCCGCAATGACATCGAGCCCTCGGCGGGTTTCGCGCCCTCAGCGACGACACAGATGAAGTGCGAATCGCCGCGCACGAAACGTCGTTTGACCAGCCGGCACACCTCTTCGATGTCGAACGGTTGCTCGGGGATCAACGTCATGTGCGCGCCGGACGCCAACCCGGCGTTGAGCGCAATCCAGCCGGCATGTCGGCCCATCACCTCGACGAGCATCACGCGCTGGTGCGACTCGGCGGTGCTGTGCAGCCGGTCGATGGCCTCGGTTGCCACCTGCAGCGCGGTGTCGTGTCCGAATGTCACATCGGTGCAGTCGATGTCGTTGTCGATGGTCTTCGGCACCCCGACCACCGGCACGTTCTCCTCAGACAGCCAGTGCGCGGCGGTCAGCGTGCCCTCCCCGCCGATCGGGATCAGCACGTCGATGCCGTTGTCCTCGAGCGTCTGCTTGATCTGGGGCAGACCGGCCCGCAGCTTGTCCGGATTGACGCGGGCGGTGCCGAGCATGGTCCCGCCCTTGGCGAGGAGCCGATCGTTGCGATCGTCGTTCTTCAGCTGCACCCGCCGGTCTTCGAGCAGGCCGCGCCACCCGTCCAGGAATCCGACGACCGACGATCCATAGCGCACGTCGCAGGTACGCACCACCGCACGGATGACCGCATTCAGGCCAGGGCAGTCGCCACCTCCGGTGAGAATTCCGATCCGCATGCCCCCATCCTCCCTTGTCAGACTGCGGTCGGCAGCGGACCGCGAGCGATCTCGTAGGCGGCACCGACGCGGTAAAGCCGATCGTCGGCCAGCGCGGGCGCCATGATCTGCAGGCCCACCGGGAGGTTGTCGTCCGGCGAGAGGCCCGAGGGCACCGACATCCCGCAGTGGCCGGCCAGGTTCAGCGGCAGCGTGCACAGGTCGAACAGGTACATCGCCAGGGGATCGTCGACCTTCTCCCCCAGCGGGAACGCAGTGGTCGGGGTCGCGGGCGAGATCAGCACGTCGACGCCTTTGTAGGCCTCATCGAGATCACGCGCGATCAGCGTGCGAACCTTCTGCGCCTGGTTGTAATAGGCGTCGTAGTAGCCCGCCGACAGTGCATACGTGCCAATCATGATGCGGCGCTTGACTTCTGGGCCGAAGCCGGCGGCCCGGGTCAGTGCCATTACCTCCTCGGCGCTGTGCGTTCCATCGTCGGCGGAGCGCAACCCGTAGCGCATACCGTCGAACCGGGCCAGGTTTGACGACACCTCCGACGGCAGGATCAGGTAGTACGCAGGCAGCGAGTAGTCGAAGTGCGGGCAGTCCACCTCGCTGACTTCGGCGCCGAGCGCGGTGAGCTGCTCGACGGCGGCGTTGAACGACGCGAGCACCCCTGCCTGATAGCCGTCGCCGCGCAGCTGCTTGACCACGCCGATCCGCACACCGTTCAGGTCGCCGGAGGCACCGGCCCTGGCGGCCGCGACCACGTCGGGCACCGGAGCGTCGACAGACGTGGAGTCGTTCGCGTCGTACCCGGCGATGACCTGGTGCAGCAGCGCAGTGTCGAGCACCGTGCGGGCGCACGGGCCGCCCTGGTCCAGCGACGACGCGCACGCGATCAGCCCATACCGTGACACCGTGCCGTACGTGGGCTTCACGCCGACGGTCGCCGTCAGCGCGGCGGGCTGGCGGATCGACCCGCCCGTGTCCGATCCGATGGCCAGCGGGGCCTGGAACGCAGCGAGGGCCGCAGCGCTCCCGCCGCCCGATCCGCCCGGCACCCGGTCGACGTTCCACGGATTCCGGGTCGGACCGTATGCGGAGTTCTCGGTGGAGCTGCCCATCGCGAACTCGTCCATATTCGTCTTGCCCAGGATCGGGATGCCCGCCGCGCGCAGCCGCGCGGTGACGGTGGCGTCGTACGGCGACGTCCAACCCTCGAGAATCTTCGATCCGCAAGTGGTCGGCATGTCTGTAGTGGTGAACACGTCCTTGAGCGCCAGCGGGACGCCGGCCAGCGGCGACGGCAGCGACTCACCGGCGGCCACGGCGGCGTCCACCCGGGCAGCCTCGGCCAGCGCCTGTTCCTCCGCCACGTGCAGAAACGCGTGGTACTTCCCGTCTGTCTCGGCGATCTGATCCAGGCACGCACGGGTCACCTCGGTGGACGACACCTCCTTGGCGGCGAT
>DASQCE010000506.1:0-13154 GCA_035634855.1 Mycobacterium sp. | reverse complement strand
CAGAAGTGTCGCATGAGGATCCGCGGGCGGAATGGTTTCTCGGCGAAGTCGAGGACCATTGGCGGTATTCACAGGCCTCCACCGTGTCGTCAGGCAGCATCGAGATGCAGCGCATCCTGCTGTCGCGCGCCCTATTGGCGGCGGCCAAATGATTCTGGATCTCGGCGATTACGCCAAAGAGTATGGGCGGCAAGCACTTCGGGCCTTCGAAGCCACCGGCGGCGACCAGCTGGTTCAGCAGGCAGAAGCCAAGCCCGACCGGCGTGAATCGCTTGCCGGCCCGGTGTTGAGTGAGCTCGGCGCGTGGGAGCTCTACCCCCGCGCCGATGCCGACGGGCTCGAAGCGGCCGCGGCCCTGTGCCGCAGCGCGGGGTACTGGGCCCTGCCGTACCCGGTGGCCGAGCGCCTCGCCAAACCATCCGACCTCGATGTCGACGGCCTGATCATCGTGGCCGACAACCGGCCGTCCGGTGTTGTGGTCGGCCTTGACTCCGATTGGGCCACAGTCTCGTTGGGTGGCACGCGCAGCAGAGTCATCGGTCAGGGCGCGACGGGACCCGGCTTTGTGGCCGAACTCGAGCTGTCGGGCATCGACGACCACGGGGCGGGTGACGTCGCACTTGGCCTCGTGCTGCCCTGCTGGACGCTGCTCGGCATGCTCGACCGTGCAATGGAGCTGACCATCGCGCATGTGACCCTGCGCAAGCAATTCGGCCAGCCGCTGTCGTCGTTCCAAGGTGTTCAGTTCCAGCTGACCGACGCCGAGGTCGAACGCAGCGGGGTGGAGATCCTCGCCAAGTACGCGCTGTGGAGCAGCGGCGCAGACCGGCCCGAGGCGCTCGATGACGCACTGGCACTGCGGATGGCGGCGATCGAGGCCGCCGAGATCGTGTTCCGGGTCTGCCACCAGTTGCACGGCGCCGTCGGGTTCTGCGATGAGACCACCCTGTCCTGGCTGTCGCGCTACAGCCAACCACTGCGGCGCCTGCCCCTGGGTCTGTCTGCGACCCGCGACGAACTGACCCACAGGGTCGGGGGAACAGGGCTGACGGGACTCTTCTCATGAAGGTTGCGGACATCGGTACCGGCTTCGGCAAGCATGCGGCCGCTCCGGCATATCAGAGAATGGGGTTCGACGTCGAGGTGGTCAGCCCACGCGACGGCGACGCCGTGAAGCGCGTGCCGGCCTCGGACGCCGACCTCATCTCCGTCCATTCACCGCCGTTCATGCATCTCGACCACGTGACTGGTGCGATCGAGCAGGGCCACGCGGTGTTGTGCGACAAGCCGTTCGGACGCAATGCCGACGAGGCCACTGAAATGCGTGATCGTGCCTGCGAGGCAGGTGTCCTGCACTTCCTCAACTTCGAGTTCCGCCGCAACGAATCGTGGGCAAAGGTCAAACAGCTGGCCCACGCCGGAAGTACCGGCACGCCCGCACATTTGAGTTGGACCTTCTTCGGCACCGGGCTCCGCGGCCGAAAGTACGGCTGGATCAACGACGGCGACCTGGGCGGCGGGTGGATCGACGACGGTGTCGCCGTCGCAGCCGCGATGGACCGCTTGCGGGCCGGGCTGCGGAGGTCGAAGCGCTCATGAGCCCGAGCAAACGAGCCGCCGAACGTGAAGATATGCGCGATAATTTGACCAAATCTCGCACACAAGCTCATATTCGACCGTCAGTCGATCTCGACGAGTTCCGCACGACCGTCGGGTCGTGGTGCGAAGAGCACGTTCCGCGGGATTGGCGTCAGTCGCAGACCGGTGCCGGGGACGCGGAGTTCGTCCGCTTCCAGAAGTCCTGGTTCGCCGAACTGCACCGAGCCGGATACGCGGTACCGCACTGGCCCAGCGAATGGGGCGGTGGACTGCGGACGCGAGGAGCAGCACGGAAGATGTCCGTTCCCGAACAGATCGTGCTCTACCAGGAACTGGCCGCGTACGACGCGCCGCGGCTCGTGCTTGCCTTCGTCGGCATCCATCACGCCGCGTCGACCTTGCTCGTCGCGGGTTCGGACGAGCAGCGTCGACGGCACCTTCCGGCAATCCTCGACGGCGAGATCTGGGTCCAGGGCTTCTCCGAACCGGAGGCCGGCTCCGACCTCGCCAGCCTTCGCACGTCGGCTCGGCGTATCGGCGACTCCTACGTCGTCAATGGCCAGAAGCTGTGGGCCAGCGGTGGTATGCATGCCGACTGGTGCCTGCTGCTGGCCCGCACCGATCCGGATGCGCCCAAACGCAAAGGAATTTCGTACTTCCTGCTCGACATGACCACGCCTGGCGTCGAGGTGCGGCCCATCCGCAACGCTATCGGCGATTCGCATTTCTGCGAGATATTCCTCAACGATGTTTCGATTCCCGCCGCGAACCTCGTCGGCGCGGAGAACGCCGGATGGCAAGTGGCGCAAGCGACGCTGGGCGCCGAACGTGGCCTGACGATGCTGGAGCTCGCCGAGCGCCTGGGCAACGCGGGCTTTCGATGGCTGGTGCAGGCCAGCCCGCTCGACGACCCGATCGTGGCCGACCGGCTGGCGCGGTTCGAAACCGAGATCGCCGGCCTGCGCGGGTTGTGCCGGAAGGTGGTGGAGGACAACGAGGCCGGGACGGCAGGCCCCGCCGACGCGTCGATCGTCAAGCTGTACTACAGCGAGCTTCTGCAGCGCCTCACTGATTTCGGCACCGAGATCGGCGGGCTCGCCGCCCAAACGGAACTGGCCAAACCGATGTCGAGTGGGTGGGAGTCCGGCTGTTGGGTGCTGGACTTCATCGGCTCGTGGGAGTGGACCATCCCCGGCGGGTCGAGTGAGGTCCAGCGCACGATCATCGCCGAGCGCGGTCTCGGGCTGCCGCGGGAACCGAGCGTGGCCTGATGGCACACGAATTCGAGGAGTTCCACCAAGAACTCAGATCCGTCGCCAGCGACTTGCTCGCCAAGGATCGCGCCGTCGAATGGCCGGTGCTCGCCGGAGCGGGGTGGGTGGGGCTCGAGGTGCCTGACGAATTCGGAGGTGCCGGTGCGACGTTCGCCGAAGTGGCGGTCATCTGCGAGGAGATGGGCCGGGCCGCCAGCGCTAACAGTTATCTGGGCAGCGCGGTACTGGCCGTCGGAACGCTGAAAGCATTGCAGCCGAGCGATACTCGCGATGCGCTGCTCAGCGACGTCGCGTCGGGCACCCTCAGATTGGCCGTTGCACTCGGGTCGTATGAATTCGTGCCTGACGCCGATGGCGCAGATCGGCTGCTGGTCGTCACCACCGATTCCGAGGGAGCGCCGGTGGTCGATGTCGCAGCCCTGGCCGTCACGCGGCAACCGGTGGTCGACGAAACCCGCCGTCTGGCCACGGTGTCCGCAGACGGTATCGAGGCCGCAGAGGTGCTGAGATTCGCGGGCGACCCCGAAGAGCAGGTTTGTCGTCTGCACGACAGAGCCGCCGTCGCGATCGCGTGCGACAGCCTCGGGCTCAGCGAGGCCATGCTGGCCGCCACGGTTTCCTATGCGAAGGTACGCCACCAGTTCGGCAGGCCGATCGGCTCCTTCCAGGCGGTCAAGCACGCGTGCGCCGACATGCAGGTGGCAATCGCGGTCTCGCGCCAACTAGTCTCTGCCGCAGTCGAAGCCGTCGCGGAGGGCCGGCAAGATGCTTCCACGGCGGCCGCCATGGCGAAGTCATATACATGTAGTGCCGCCGTCGACGTGGCCGGCAAGGCCATGCAACTGCACGGCGGCATCGGATACACATGGGAGAGCGGCATCCACGTCTACCTCAAACGCGCCATTCTCAACCGTTCGCTGTTCGGCTCGCCGGCGGCGCATCGCAAACGACTCGCTCAACGCTATCTATAACGGAATCAAGGAGTTTCATATGGGTGTCCCGGTCTACAAGCGTATCCTCGACCTCTTCGAGGCCGAGGGCGTCAATACGTTGTTCGGCATCCCCGACCCGAACTTCGTGCACATGTTCTCCGAGGCGGATGCGCGTGGCTGGTCGGTGGTTGCGCCGCACCACGAGTTGAGCGCCGGCTTCATGGCCGAGGCGGCCTCCCGCATGACCGGTAAGCCCGGCCTGTGCATCGGCACACTGGGCCCAGGCGTGGCCAACATATCGGGGGCGATGATGTGCGCGCTCGTGGAGAACTCGCCGGTGATCTTTCTGGGCGGTCAGCGGGCGCGCATCACCGAGCGGCGTGTGCGCCGCGGCCGTATCCAGTTCGTCCAGCAGGAAGGGCTTTTCACCCCGTCGGTGAAGTACAGCTCATCCATCGAATACGCCGACCAGACCGACGAAATCGTCCATGAAGCGATCCGGCGCGCGATGTCCGGCACCCCGGGACCGTGCTACATCGAGTTCCCGTCACACATCATCCGCGAGGAACTCGATGTGTCGGATCCGTTGCCGCCCAGCCGGTATCGCCTCGTGAATCAAGGCGCCGGCGCGCGGGAGGTGGCGGAGGCTGCGAAGCTGATACAGGAGGCCAAGAGCCCGATCCTTCTGGTCGGTCATGGCGTGCATACGTCGCGCAGCGGAGCGGCGGTCAAGGAGCTCGCCGACCTGATGGCATGCCCGGTGATTCAAACCTCCGGCGGTACCTCGTTCATCCCGGGGCTGGAGGATCGCACCTTCGCCTACGGGTTCTCGCCCGCAGCCGTCGAAGCGGTGGTGAAGTCCGACCTGTGCGTGGCGCTGGGAACCGAGCTCGGCGAGCCGAGCCACTACGGAAAGACACGGCACTGGGCGGAGAACGACGCCAACCGCAAATGGGTGTTGGTTGAGCAGGATCCGGTGGCCATCGGTGTGAACCGGCCGATCGACGTGCCGTTGGTCGGCGACCTACGCGGTGTGCTACCGCAGCTGGTAGAAGCCCTCGAAGACAATCCCAGGCCGGCATCGGCCGATCTGGACCGTTGGATCAAGGAGGACGCCGAGGAGCTGGCCCAGCTGGCGGAGAACGCGCCGAGCGGGAGGACACCCGTTCACCCGGCGCGCTTCGTCGTCGAGGCCACTCGAGCCTTTGCGGCCTTGCCGCACGACGGCATCTTGGTGCGCGACGGTGGCGCAACCGTCATCTTCCAGTGGACCTACTCGCAGGCCAAGCCGCACGATGTGATCTGGAACCAGAACTTCGGCCACCTCGGCACCGGGTTGCCCTACGCCGTCGGCGCCTCAGTCGCCGAGGGGGGTAAGCGTCCGGTCATGCTGCTCACCAGCGACTCCGCCTTCCTTTTCCACATCGCCGAATTGGAAACCGCCGCACGTCAGAATCTGCCGCTGGTGTGTGTGGTCGGCGTCGACCACCAATGGGGGCTCGAGGTAGGGGTCTACAAGCGCACTTTCGAACAGCCGTCGCCGCAGCCCGGCGTGCACTGGAGCAAGGACGTGCGGTTCGACAAGATCGCCGAGGGGTTCGGATGCCACGGCGAGTATGTCGAGAAGGAAGACGAGATGGGCCCGGCCATCGAGCGGGCCTACGCGAGCGGCAAGACCGCGGTCGTGCATGTGTGTATCGATCCGAAGGCCAACTCGGAGGAGATGCCGAAGTACGACGAATTTCGAACCTGGTACGCCGAGGGCACGCAGTAAGGAAAGGTGGGAGTCATGCGCGAATATCTCAAGTTCTACATCGACGGCCAGTGGGTCGACCCGGTACGGCCCAACACTTTGGACGTCGACAACCCGACGACCGAGCAGGTCTCCGGCAAGATCGCGGTCGGTTCGGCTGCCGATGTCGACGTCGCGGTGCGGGCGGCTCGCCGGGCGTTCGCCTCATGGTCGCAGACGAGCCGGGAAGAACGCCTGGACGTACTGCAGGCGATCCTCGCCGAGTATCCGAAGCGCGCCGGTGATCTCGCCGATGCGGTGACGGAGGAGATGGGCGCGCCGCCCTCGTTGGCGGCCGGCCCTCAGGTAAACCTCGGCCTCGGTCATCTGGTGACGGCCATCGATGTGCTGAAGAACTATGAGTTCGAGGAGCAGCACGGCTCGACGCTCGTGGTCAAGGAGCCGATCGGCGTGTGCGGTCTCATCACGCCGTGGAACTGGCCGATCAACCAGATCGCCGTCAAGGTGTACCCGGCGTTGGCGACCGGCTGCACGATGGTGCTGAAGCCGTCGGAAGTGGCGCCGTACTCCGCCCAGATCTTCACCGAAATCATTGACGCCGCAGGCGTTCCGGCGGGCGTGTACAACCTCGTCTTCGGCGATGGCCCCGGTGTGGGTGCCGCGCTGTCGAGCCATCCGGACATCGACATGGTCTCCTTCACCGGGTCCACGCGCGCCGGCGTTGACGTCGCACGCAACGCTGCGCCGACGGTGAAGCGGGTGACCCAGGAACTCGGCGGCAAGAGCCCGAACATCGTGCTGGATGACGAGGACTTCGGCAAGAGTGTGACCGCCGGAGTGTCGGTGATGATGATGAACAGCGGGCAGAGTTGCAACGCGCCGTCGCGGATGCTGGTGCCGAATTCCCGCATGGACGAAGCGATCGCCGTCGCCCGCGACATCGCCGGACAGGTCAAGGTCGGCAACCCGGACGACAAGGCCGCGATCGGGCCGGTGGCGTCGAAGGCGCAGTTCGAGAAGATCCAGGGGCTGCTCCAGAAGGGCATCGACGAGGGCGCAACCGTCGTCGTCGGCGGAGCGGGCCGGCCGGATGGGTTGGACGCCGGCTACTACGTCAAGCCGACGGTCTTCGCCAACGTCACCAACGACATGACGATCGCGCGCGAGGAGATCTTCGGGCCGGTGCTGTGCATCCTCGGTTACGACGACGTCGACCAGGCACTCGAGATCGCCAACGACACGGACTATGGTCTGGCCGGCTACGTCTCGGCCGCCGATCTCGACAAGGCGCGTGAGGTGGCCCGTCGAATCCGGGCCGGGTCCGTCGCGATCAACCACGCCTTCGACATGAATGCGCCGTTCGGTGGCTATAAGCGCAGCGGCAACGGTCGCGAGTGGAGCGAGTTCGGCTTCCACGAGTACTTGGAGATCAAGAGCGCGCTGGGCTACGCGCCAGAGTAGCGACTTCGGCGCGCCTACGGCCGCTGAGCGAATGTTAGCGCGCCGAAATCGCAATACACTGCGGAAATGCCCGGCGAAAAGTACGAATACGGAATCGATTTCGATCGCGTCGCTGCGATCGACATCCACACTCACGTGGAGGTCGACGGCCACGGCCACAAGGCCTATGACGACGAACTCGCCGACGCCGTAGGCAAGTACTTCAAGATGGGCCCCGGTGCGTTGTCGAGCGTGGATGCGCTGGCCGACGAGTACCGGCGGCACAACACCGCCGCCGTGGTCTTCACCATCGACGCGCGCACGGGCATGCGGCATGTGCCGAACTCGGTCGAGGATCTGATCGCGGGGGCGATACGCAACAACGACGTGCTTATCCCGTTCGGCAGCGTCGATCCGTGGCATGAGCGGCGCGCGGCGCACCGCGTGCACGAGTTGGTCCGCGACTACGGCGTCAAGGGTTTCAAGTTTCATCCCAGCATGCAGGCCTTCGAGCCGAACGACCGCCGCTTCTACCCCGTCTACGAGGCGATCGCCGAGGCGGGGGTGCCTGCGCTGTTCCACACGGGCCAGACGGGTATCGGCGCCGGGCTCCCGGGCGGGCACCGCATCAAGCTGCGCTACTCCGACCCGATGCTGCTCGACGACGTAGCCGCAGACTTCCCGGAACTGACCATCGTGATGGCTCATCCGGCGGTGCCGTGGGTGGACGCCCAGATCGCCATCGCTTCACACAAGAGCAACGTCTACATCGACCTGAGTGGGTGGTCGCCGAAGTACTTCCCGCCGCAACTGGTGCACGCCGCCGGCCGTCAGCTGCGGACGAAGGTGCTGTTCGGTACCGATTACCCGTACATCAAGATGGACCGCTGGCGCCGGGACTTCGAAGCGCTCGACATCGACCCGGCCGTGGTGCCGCTGATCTACAAGGACAACGCGCTGCGGGTGCTCGGGGTCACTTCCTAGCGCGAGCAGCCGCAAAAGTCCCCGACACGCCGCGAAAATGGGGCCCTTTACGTCTGCTCGTGGGAGAAGGCGTTGGCTTCGGGCTGGTGGACACCTTGCCCTTTGCGCAGGGTGTCCAGCAGTTCGCGGTAGGGCCCGACCAGGTAGGCGGTGTCGCCCGCGCGCAGCCTGGTGTCGCGCCGGGGATGCAACTGCACCGGGGCATCGGCCCTGGTGATGGCGATGACGCGGGTCTGGGTGGACATGTCGAACATCCGCATCCCATCCAGCTCGCTGCCCGGTGCGACGTACATGCCGCCGACCATGAACGAGCGCTGTTCCACCGAGAATGTGCCGAGCACCTGCAGCCCCAGAGCCGCACCGATGAACCATGGCGCCGCCAATTCGACTGTGGAGAGCACATTCTCGAACCCGAAGCGCGCCGCGACCGCAGCGCTGAGCGTGCGGTCGTACACCCGAAGCACGATCGGCACGTCGGGCCGGTTGAGCTCCGGCAGAGTGCGGGGTCCGAGCATCTCGTCCAGCACGATGCCGGTCTCGATGTTGGCGATGTCGTCCTGTGTCAGCACCGCGACCGCACGGGCTTCGTCGATGCGTGCGGATTCCAGCGTCTGGCGCAGCGTGGCGTCGCCGAAGATCACCGGCACGTCGAGGCGCGCAGCCGTGGACAGATAGCGGTTGGCGTCGTCACGCTCGATGACGGCAACGTCGTAGCCTGCAGCGGTCAGATCGCTCACCACCCGGATGCCGAACGACCCGAGTCCAACCACGATCACGTGGTGACGCAAGTGCCGCACCTTCCTGCGGCCGGCGGAATGCGCCAGGCGACGCGACAGCAACACGTCGGCGATGAACGCGACGAGGATCGCGGTGGTGGTCACACCGGCGAACATCAACCCGATGCCCCAGATGCGCAGCCACAGGGGCTGGTGCATGAAGCTGAAATCGCCGTAGCCGACGGTGGCGATGGTCTCGGTGCTGAAGTACAGCGCGTCGATCCAGCTCATCCCCGGTGGGTGCTGGTAGGCGAACCGCAGCAGCACGGTCGAGCCGATGAGCAGGGACAACGAGACGGCCAGCGCGCGATAGAACATGGGGTTGATGTCGTCGCGGATCAACCGGACCGCGTCGATCACCCGGCGCACCGGTGGCCGGCGCGCGCGAGAGTGCGAGAGCGGGCCGGGAATGGCGATGCCCTGCTCGGTGAGCTCCTCGGCGGTGCCGATCATGGCGGTCCAGTCGCCGGCCTGCACCTGGTAGTCGCGGCCGGGACAGGCAACCACCTCACCGGATTTGTCCGAGTACCCGTCATGTATCACCGCAACCGGTGCCAGGTCGCCGAAGATATCGCGCAACCTCGCGCCGCGGGGCGCGTCGGCACCCGAGACGATGAAGTCGATCCCGGCCACCGAAATCGTGTGCGTGGTACGGGCCAGGCAGGCCTCCACCACCGACGCTGCGGCCAGATCCGCAACATCGAGGATGGCGCCCGGCCCGTTGTCCTGTGCCATCGCCTCACGCAGCACCCCGTTGGCGAGCCGCGCGACCACCCGCACATCGGGGTTGGCTTGCCGTGCCAGCAAGGCGATTTCGAGGTTCAGCGCATCGTCGTCGTCGGCGCAGATGACCGCCTGCGCATCGGCGATCCCCGCTGCGACGAGTCCTTCTGGCGCTTGCAACGTCACCACTCGCGTGCCGGCGTTGTTCAATTCCTCGACGATCCGCATCCCGAGCGCATCGTCACCACACACGATGATGTGCCCGCTCATTTGCAGAACGGTACTGCGGAAAAGCCCGTCGCGAAGGGCGAAGATGGTCAGATGCCAACCAGTCCCAAGATCTACGTGAAGGCCTGCATCAACGGCGCCCGCACGCCGGATCAGCATCCGAACCTGCCGGTGACGCCCGAGCAGCTGGCCGCGGAGGCCCTTGCCGCCCACGGCGCAGGCGCCAAGGCGGTGCACATGCATCCCAAGACCGCCGACGGTGTCGACTCGCTGCTTCCGCAGCACGTGGACGCCGCTGTGGATGCGGTGCGGCACGCGGTACCTGGCCTGCCGCTCGGGGTGACGACGGGGTTCTGGGCGTTGCCCGACGCGGACGCGAGGCTGCGCGCCGTCGACGGCTGGAGCGTGCTGCCGGACTTCGCATCGGTGAACTGGCACGAGCCCGGTTCGGAAGACCTCGCCCGGGCGCTCTTGAGAAGGGGGCTCGGCGTCGAGGTGGGCATTTTCCATGCCGAGGCGGCCGAGTCGTGGGCGGCCTCAGAGATCGCCCAGCACTGCATGCGCGTGATGATCGAATTGGGACGAGACGGCGACCCCAATACTTGGACTGCGACCGCCGACGACCTGCTCAGCCAGGTGCTGGCTGTCGGCTCACCGGCGCCGGTGCTAATGCACGGCCTCGACGAAAGTTGTTGGCCGCTGCTGCAACATGCAGGGGCACGTGGCTTGCAGACCCGCATCGGGATGGAAGACACGCTGCGGCTTCCCGACGGTTCGACCGCTTCGGACAACGCCGCGCTGGTGTCCGCTGCGGTGCAGCTGCTCAGTCGGTAGGTGCGGCCAGCGCGAAGTCGGCGTAGTCGAAACCCGGTATCACCACACAGCTGACCAAGCAGGGCTCGTCATCACGGGGCCGCGCCCGCTGCCAGTGCCCTGGGGGCACAACGATCTGCGGCTGCTCCCCGGCGAGAATATCCGCGCCAAGCAAATGCGTTGTGGCGCTCTCCTGTTCGGCTCCGATCTGCAGCAGCAGCGGACCGCCGAAGTGGTAGAGCCACAGTTCGGCGCTGCGCACCGTGTGCCACGCCGACTGCTGACCGGGCATGAGCAGGAAAAGGATTGCGGTGCCTGCGCTGCGCGGACCGGTGTAGTCCGGTGGCAGCGCCGACTGGGGCATCATCAGCCCGCTGCGCCAGGTTTCCCTGAACCACCCGCCCTCGGGATGAGGGGACAGGTCGAGCCGACGGGCCCACTCCGGAAGGTCGCTCGTCACATTTCGCCCCTTAATCGGTTCCGGCACTCCACAATATTGACGATGCCTACCGATAAGACACCTATTGTCCTGATCCACGGATTATGGATGCCGCCGCACAGTTGGCGCGGCTGGATCGACCGCTACGGCGCGGAGGGGCACACCGTGCATGCCCCCGCGTGGCCGGGTGTATCGAAACTCGACGAGGAACTCGACCACACCAAGGCACCGGCGGAGATCCGCCTCGGCGAGGTAGTCGATCATTACGACGCGTTCGTGCGGGCGCTGCCGGAGCCGCCGATCCTGATGGGTCACTCCTTCGGCGGGCTGATCACCCAGATGCTGCTGAGCCGTGGCCTGGGCCGGGCCGGCGTCGCCATCCACCCCGCCGCGCCGCGCGGGGTCTACCGGCTGCCGCTGTCGGTGTTGAGATCCACCTTTCCCGTCTTTCGCAGGCCGTCGAACCGGCACCGTGCGGTGCCACTCACGGCCGCTGAGTTCCACTACGCGTTCGCGAACACCGTCTCGCGGGCCGAATCGGACTCCTTCCACACCAAGCTGGCGATCCCGGCGCCAGGCCGGCCGCTGTTCCAGTCCGCGCTGGCCAACTTCACTCCGAAGTCGAAGGCGGCGACGGTGGTCGACTACGCCAAGCCCGACCGGGCGCCGCTGCTACTGATCGCCGGGGGCCAGGACCACATCGTGCCGTCGTCGGTGGTGTACGAGAACTTCACCCGCTACCGGAGGTCGGCCGCGCCGACGGACTTCAAGCTGTTCGAGGACCGACCACACTTGACGGCGGCGTTGGACGGCTGGAGCGACGTGGCCGACTACGCGTTGACGTGGACGGCGGGACGCAGCGGATAGTCTGACCGGATGGCTCGGCTACGCCCCGGTTGGCTGGTCGTACTGTGCGCGTAGGTGCTGGCGGTCAGCGTCTGGCTGCCGTGGCTGACCAGCAGAGCCGACGGCGGCGGGCATGCCAACGCGATCGGCGGGATCGTCGGCACCATGCCGGTGCCGCCGCCCGGGTTCGGTGTCGGGCAACTCATCACCCTGCTGGCGTCGACGTTGATCGTCGCGGGCGCGATGGCCGCGCGCAGCCTCTTCGGCCGGCTGGCATCAACCGCGGCACTTGCCATTTCGGTACTGCTGGTGGTGCTGACGATGTGGTACTACCGGCTCTATGTGTACTCGCCTGTGTCGGCAGGCTACGGGCTTTACCTCGGTGCCGCGGCGGCCGTGCTCGCGGTGATGCTGTCGGTGTGGGCGATGGTGGCCGCCTGGTCGGCGGTGAGCCGGCTTTCATGAGCGGTTTCGTCGAACCGGTATCGTTGACCGGCCAACGCTGGGTAATTCTGGAACCGCTTGCTCGCGAACATATTCCGGAGATAACCGAGGCGGCGAGCGACGGCGAGCTGGCCAGTCTGTGGTACACCCACGCGCCGAGACCGGAGGCGGTGGAGCAGTGGGTCGACATGCGGCTGGCATCGCAGAAGCCCGACGAGGGCCTGACGTTTGTGGTGCGGCGCCTCGACGGGACTTTCGTCGGGTCGTCGAGCTATCTGAACGTCGACGCGGCCAACCGGCGGTTGGAGATCGGTTACACGTGGTACGTCGCTTCAGCCCGACGGAGTGGGGTCAATTCAGAGACGAAGCTGCTGATGCTCGGGCACGCTTTCGACGAATTAGATTGTGTGGCAGTGGAGTTCCGCACACACTTCTTCAACTCCACAAGTAGGGCCGCAATCGAGCGGTTGGGTGCCAAACTCGACGGCGTACTGCGCAGTCACAAGGTGCTGCCTGACGGGTCGCGGCGCGACACGGTGGTGTACTCGATCCTCGACATCGAATGGCCGGCCGTGCGCAACAATCTGCGATATCGCTTGGACCGCAACGGCTAAGACGTAATGTCTTGCGTGTTATCGCCGAGATTGACACCAGGGTTGTGCAGAACGTGTCCGGAGACGACGTCAGCAGCCCTGGTATCGAAATCGGCATTGGGTATTGACGTCACACGCGGCGAGCAGCCTGCCGGCCTCTTCGGCTAACGCAATCCCAGCGCAGGCGCCACCTCGGTGGCGATCAGGTCGATCGACTCCAGCACATCCCCGGCGGGCGGATCGACGGGATGCACCTGCACGATGAGGTCGCTCGCCTCGGTCAGAATCGGGTCGGCGGCGAGCATGTCAA
>DASQCE010000505.1:0-5457 GCA_035634855.1 Mycobacterium sp. | reverse complement strand
TCGATCTCCTCACCTTGGCCCGCAGGTATCCGAATGTGGCTCCGCTGGCGCACTTCGCCGCTCACGCGCCGGCCTTGTTCGATGAGAGCACTTCTGCGCCGGCGAGCCTGGCCAGTTCGGCGCCGAACAGTGCGCCGGGAGTGAACGCACCCGGCCTGCCGGATCCCTCGGCCAAACGAGTCGCAACCGAGGCGGCCACTCGGGCGGTGAACGTATAGCCCTCGCCGGTGCGGAGCCAGGCTTCCCGGCGTGTGCCGTCGGCCCATTCCAGCCGGGCGTACGCCCAGGAGACGTCGCCGTTGGTCGCCGGGGGAGTGAGCCGCATGCGGCCGATCACGCGCTGAACACTCGCCCGGATCGGTCGTACGGCCAACGCCGCGGAGACCGCCGGCAGGGCTGCCCTCACGAATCGTCCGTTGGGCACCTCGCTGGAATATGCAACCACCTCGCCGGCACCCGACGCCCGTCGCGCGGCCTCGAGCTCACCCGTCGGTACACCCAGTGCCCCTCGCGGGGATCCGTTCGGGATTGGAATCTGTACGTGGTCGGCGCCAAGCCGCCGACGTTCCAACCGTCCCTTGCGATACCGCCTGCCGCCGTTGGCAATAACGTCGACGGCGCTCGCGAGCACCGACGAACCAAGTCCCTGCACGGCAGGTACGGCGGCGACGACAGCGCGCGCCGCCGGAGGCCGGTCGCTTCGCAATTGGATCACCAGCGCCTCGGTCGCCAGCACACCGAACCCTGCGCCGGTCACGAGTGTGAGGCGCCGGCTGCGCGCGTCGGCATCCCGATCGAGCAGTTGTCGCACGGAATCGAGCTCGTTGGCCTGATCGACGTAATGTGTCCCGGCGGCTAGGCACGCCGCTAGGAGAGGCGGGGCGGTTGCGCCGTACGGGCCGACCGCATTGACGACGACACCGGGCTTTTCGGCGCGAATCAGTTCGGCCAACTGGGCCGGGCCCGGAACTACGCGTTGACCGACAGGTCCGCCCATGGATCCCGCGGCGGCTGCGAGCCTGTCTGCGTCGCGCCCTACGACCACTACATCCGCACCGCTGACGACCAGCTCGTTGGCGATCGCTCGACCACTCAAACCCGTTGCTCCGAAAACCCAGATCATTGCCATGTCATTTACGGTACATTGTGCATCGTAAATATGTCAATTCATAGGATGCTCAATGGATATGACAGGTCTACGGGGTCGGCCACGCGACGGTGCATTGGACAGCGCGATCGCCGGCGCTACAGAGTCGGTGCTGCTGTCGGACGGCTACGGAGCCGTGAACATCGATCGCGTCGCCAAGTCCGCCGGCACCACCCGCGCGGCGATTTATCGCCGGGCGAAAACGCGGGGGGAACTCGTAGTCGGGCTGTTGGTGAGCCGGTTCGGGTTCGATCCCGCCCCGGACAGCGGCGACCTGCGCACGGACCTGAAACTGCTGCAGGCGCTGCAGCGGGCGTTTTTCGCCGATCCGGTGATCCAGGCTGCGCTTGCCGGGGTCCTCAGTGACATCGCCGCTGACGCTGCTCTCGGCAAGGCGTTCTACGAGCGGTTCATGGCGCCCCGCCGCCGCTCGGTGGCGGCGATGCTCGCGCGCGCCGCCGACCGCGGTGAGATCGAAGCAGTCGAACGACCGGATATCGTCTCGGACCTGTTGACCGGCCCTTTGCTGCTGCGTGCCGTGCTGCCAATCATCGGCCCTATCGAAGACTCACTCCTGGCGGCGACCATTGAGGCAGCGATGAACGAGTGCGCGTCCCCCGGCGGCGGTCGGCCCGGTGGCTGACGGGCGGCTTCGAGGGGCGAACTAAACTCGCGATCATGACCGCGAGCACGCGGGTCGACGACTTCGAGGAGTTGCGCCCGCATCTGCTGGCGGTCGCCTACCGGCTCACTGGCACCGTTGCCGACGCCGAGGACGTCGTACAGGATGCGTGGCTGCGGTGGGACGGCACGTCGGAGTCGATCATCGATCTGCGGGCGTGGCTCACAACGGTGGTCAGCAGGCTGAGCCTGGACCGGCTGCGCTCGGCGGCCAAGCGTCGCGAAACCTATGTCGGCGAATGGTTGCCCGAACCGGTGGTCACCGGGTTCGACGGCAACGACCCGCTCGCGGCGGTAGTAGCCGCCGATGATGCCCGGTTTGCGGCAATGGTGGTGCTGGAGCGGCTGACGCCGGATCAGCGCGTCGCGTTCGTGCTGCACGACGGATTCGCGGTGCCGTTCGGCGAGATTGCCGCGGTGCTCGGCGTCAGTGACGCCTCGGCCCGTCAGCTCGCCTCTCGCGCGCGACGGGCGGTCTCGTCGGGGCCGCAGGCAGTGGCCGACGACACCCACAACGAGGTAGCCGGCTCGCTGATGGCGGCACTGGCCGAAGGCGACGTGGAAGCCGTTGTGCGCCTTCTGCATCCGGACGTCACGTTCACGGGTGACTCGAACCGCCGCGCGCCGACGGCATTTCGGGTCATCCGTGGGCCGGACAAGGTGGCGCGGTTCCTGTTCGGGCTGGCCCGTCGGTACGGGCCGGAGTGGCTGTCGTCGAACCAGCTGGCGCTGGTCAACGGTCAGCTCGGTAGCTACACCGCCGGTTCGGCCGGCGGCGCGGGCTATCCCCGGGTGACGCCGCGGGTGACCGCGATGACCGTGCGCGACGGAAAGGTCTGCGCCATATGGGACATCGCGAACCCCGACAAGTTCACCGGCTCGCCGCTGCGTCCTGATCCTCGGAATTAATCCCCGGTCGCTACGCTCCTGCCCTCCGCCGCCCAGGGCACCCGGCACGCGTCGCCGGCGTTGAAGCCCTGCTCGGTGATGCCCAGCGCCGAGTACATCCGCGCCCGCATGTTCTCCACGCCGATCTGGTAGGTCAGTTCGATCACGCCGGCGTCGCCGAATCGGTTGCGCAGATCGGCCACCTGCTCGTCGGTGACGGTGTGGGGGTCGGTGGTCATCGCATCGGCGTAGGCGATCGCGGCTCTCTCGTCGTCGGTGTAGCGCGGCGACGTCGCATAGTTGTCGATGTCCTTGAGCCTTTCGACATCGAGGCCGTCGAGGCGCTGCAGCATCGAGCCGAAATCGACGCACCACGAGCAACCGATCGTGCGGGCGGTCCAGAACACCGCCAGCTCGCGCACGCTGGCGGGCAGCTTCTTCGACCCCGACTCCAGCAGCGTTTCGTGCACCGCGTTGGCGATCAGCAGTCGTGGATGATGTGCCGCGACGGTGAACGGCTCGGGCACCTCGCCGAACCGCCTGCGGGCGACGCGGTACATGACGCGGGTCAGCAGATTGGCCTGCTTCGGCGGGACGGGAGCGATGCGGGTTTTCTGTGCTTTTTCGGTCATGCCCTTATGACGAGACAGCCCGTCGGAGTGTGACAGCCTCAGCGCGCGAACATCAGCGCGCGCTTGACCTCCTGGATGGCCTGCGTCACCTGGATGCCGCGGGGGCAGGACTCCGTGCAGTTGAACGTCGTGCGGCACCGCCAGACGCCATCGACCTCGTTGAGGATGTCGAGTCGCTCGGCGGCTCCCTCGTCGCGGCTGTCGAAGATGAACCGGTGGGCGTTGACGATCGCGGCCGGGCCGAAGTAGCTGCCCTCGCTCCAGTAGACGGGACAGCTGGTCGTGCAGCACGCGCACAGGATGCACTTCGTGGTGTCGTCGTAGCGGGCGCGGTCGGTTTGGCTCTGAATCCGTTCGCGCGTAGGCGGATTACCACTGGTGATCAGGTACGGCTTGATCGCGCGGTAGGCGTCGAAGAACGGCTCCATGTCGACAACGAGGTCCTTCTCCACGGGCAGCCCGCGGATCGGCTCGATCGTGATGGTGAGCGGCTTACCCGGCTTCTTCGGCAGCATGTCGCGCATCAGCACCTTGCACGCCAACCGGTTCACTCCGTTGATCCGCATTGCATCGGAGCCGCACACGCCGTGCGCGCAGGACCGCCGAAACGTCAGCGTGCCGTCCAGGTACCACTTCACGTAGTGCAGCAGGTTTAGCAGCCGGTCGGTCGGAAGGCACGGGACACGGAAGCTCTGCCAGCCGGCGGCGTCGGGATCCTCTGGATTGAAGCGGGCGATCTTCAGCGTCACCATCACCGCGCCCTCGGGGACGGGCGGCGCGGCACCCTCCGTGGTGTCGACAGCTGGTGCACTCATTTCAGTACTTCCGTTCCATCGGTTCGTACCGCGTCATCACCACTGGCTTGTAGTCCAGCCTGATGTCGGACAGCAGGTCGGTGCCCTGCTTGTAGGCCATGGTGTGGCGCATGTAGTTGGTGTCGTCCCGGTTGGGGTAGTCCTCACGGGCATGACCGCCGCGGGATTCCTTGCGGTTCAGTGCGCCGACGACGGTCACCTCGGCGAGCTCCAGCAGGAAGCCCAGCTCGATCGCCTCGAGCAGGTCACTGTTGTAGCGTTTGCCCTTGTCGTGCACCGAGATTCGGGCGTACCGCTCCTTGAGTGCATGGATGTCCGTGAGCGCCTGCTTGAGGGTCTCCTCGGTGCGGAACACCGCCGCGTTGTTGTCCATCGACTGCTGCAGCGCACCGCGGATGTCGGCGACGCGCTCGTTGCCGTGCTCGGACAGGATGTCGCCCACCCAGCCGACCACCATGCCTGCCGGATCCGGCGGCATGTCGACATGGTCGTGGCCCAGTGCGTAATTCGAGGCGGCGATGCCCGCGCGGCGCCCGAAGACGTTGATGTCCAGCAGCGAGTTGGTGCCCAGCCGGTTGGCGCCGTGCACAGAGACGCAGGCACATTCACCGGCGGCGTATAGGCCAGGCAGGGGCGTGGTGTTATCGCGCAGCACCTGGCCGCTCACCGTGGTGGGGATACCGCCCATCACGTAGTGGCAGGTCGGGTAGACCGGCACCAGCTCCGTAACCGGGTCGACACCCAGGTACGTCCTGGCGAACTCGGTGATGTCGGGCAGCTTGGCCTCGAGCACATCCGCGCCCAGGTGGCGCACGTCGATATAGACGTAGTCCTTGTGCGGGCCTGCGCCGCGGCCCTCCAGCACCTCGAGAACCATTGAGCGCGCGACGATGTCTCGGGGCGCCAGGTCGACGATGGTCGGCGCGTAGCGCTCCATGAAGCGCTCACCCTCGCCGTTGAGCAGGCGGCCGCCCTCGCCGCGCACCGCCTCTGAGATCAGGATGCCCAGCCCGGCCAGACCGGTCGGATGAAAGTGGTGAAACTCCATGTCCTCCAATGGGAGTCCCTTGCGGAACACGATGCCAATGCCGTCACCGGTCAGCGTGTGGGCGTTGGAGGTGGTCTTGTACATCCGGCCCGAGCCGCCGGTGGCTAACACGATGGCCTTGGCGTGGAAAACGTGAATGTCCCCGGTGGCCAGCTCGTAGGCGATGACGCCGGTCGCCACTGGGCCCGCGGCCGTCTCCGTCAGCGCCAGGTCGAGGGCGTAGAACTCGTTGAAGAACTGGACGTC
>DASQCE010000504.1:0-2907 GCA_035634855.1 Mycobacterium sp. | reverse complement strand
AGTACGAGGTCGTCAACGTCGGCGACATCAACAAGCTGTTCCCCAAGGGCGGCGATGTCGGTGTCGACGAGCTGGTGGCCGCGGGTGCGGTGCGCAAGAACGCGTTGGTCAAGGTGCTCGGCGATGGCAAGCTGACCGTCACGGTCAATGTCACCGCCAACAAGTTCAGCGGCAGCGCGCGCGAAAAGATAACCGCCGCAGGCGGTTCCGCGACCGAACTCTAGTTCGCATGGGCCCCCCGGGCATGGGCCCGCGCGCATGGGCCCACGCGCATGGGCCCACGCGCAAACTGGGGACTGGGGACTGGGGACATCTGGGCCCCGCACGCTTCGGCGTGCGGGGCCCTTTTGTTACTGCCCCCAGTTGAAGCAGCCGACGCCGGGGACGCAGCCGCCGCCGCCCCATGGGCCGCCGCTGCCGCACACACCCTCTGCGGTACAACCGCCGCCGCCCAGCGGGCCGCCGCTGCCGCACGTGCCGTCGGTGGTACAGCCGCTGCCACCGCCGGCGTCGCCGCTGCCGCAGACCCCATTGGCGCAGCCGTCACCGCCGGGACTCTGGGGTGCAAATTGAGTGATCGATATGCCCGTCGCCACCGCGAAGGACTCTGCTGCTGCAATCGGTGCCGCGGCGATCGCCGTGGCCGCCGCTCCCGCCATGACCAGCGGAGCGACGAATTTCAGTTTCGCCATCATGACTCCGGTTTACCACCAAGATCACAAGCTTAAACCAGCTAATTTTCAGCGAAATCCCGTGAGTTAGCTGAGCTGCGGAATCACCTCTGCAGCAAGCCGTTCCATCTGGCCGCGGTCCTCGCTGACGTTCTCGCCAACCGGGTTGAGCAGGATCATCTCGGCCCCTGCGTCGACGACCTCAAGCAGTCCGCGGACCACGTCATCGGGAGTGCCGGATACCGGGACCGCCTCGATCCCCGGCATGTCGCCATAGATCCGGTGCAACCCCGCGAGCACCCGCCCGCGGGCGCGTGCCGCGTCGTCGTCGACCGTCAGGTACACCCGTTTGGCGATTCTGAACTGTGTTGCGTCCTTGCTCTGCTCGTCGAGTTCACGGCGGACGATCTTGACTGCTTCGGCGAAGTTGGCCGTCGTTGACGAGCCCGCGCCCATGAAGGCGTCACCCAGCCGTACGGCGCGGCGCAGCGCCTTGGGTGCGCTTCCGCCCACCCACAGCGGCGGGTGAGGGCGCTGGATGGGCTTGGGTTGGATCGGCAAGGCCTCGACATCACGGAATCGACCGTGAAAGGTCACCGTCGGCTCGTCGGACCAGGCCGCTTTCATCAGCTCGAGGCCCTCGGTGAAGTAGCTGATGAACGTCGCCTTGTCCACGCCGAACGCCGAGAACGGCCTAAAGTTGCCGCCGTGGCCGACGCCGACGTCCAACCGACCGTGGCTGATCTGGTCGACAGCGGTGATGGCGGATGCCAGCTGTAGTGGGTCGTGCAGCGAGGTGATGAGCACCGCCACTCCCAGCCGCAAACGGGTGGTGTGTGCCGCGGCCCAGGACAACAGCTGCAGCGGCGCGAGAGACGGCGCGGGCGCGACGATTTGCTCCAGCGTCCAGCCGCCTTCGAAGCCGAGCTCTTCTGCCCGCGCGAGGTAACTGCTTGTCCCCTCCGCGTCGAAGCCGTCGGCCGCGCGCTGGGGAATCGAGATCGAGAACCGCACGCATCCACCGTAGGCGTTCCCGAGGACGCAATGTGATGGAGCCGATGGCCGACATCGTCGAGCGCTACCTTCGCGCCGTCGCGACGCAGGACTGGACGTGGTCGACATTTCATGAAGCTCGGCCGAGTGACGTATGCGAACGACACGCTTGCGTACGCGGAGCTCACCGAAACCGTGCAGGTCGACGGCAAGCCCATGGTCACCCCGGAGGTGCTCGTCTTCGAGCTGACCGAGGACAGCCGTATTGCGCGCGTCGAGATCTTCATCCAGACGCCGGCGGGCTAGAAACGCCGCGTCGGTACGCTCACATCATGTTTTCCCTCCTGTCCGGCATCCCCGGCGCCCACGACGTCCGCAACCTCGCCCGGCGGGTGGACACTGCCCGGCACCACGGAATCCCGAACGGGTGTGTGCTCGAGCTGGATCTACAGGCGCTGCCACAGGAGACCGGAGGCTTCGATCCGTTCGCGATGATCGCCAGCGGCGGCAAGCCCCTGCTGTTGCGCGAAGCCGTCGCCGCCATCCACCGCGCGGCCGAGGACCCGCGGGTGGCCGGGCTCATTGCCCGGGTTCAAATTCCCGCAGCCGCGGCGGGCCCGGTTCAAGAGCTGCGCGAGGCCATCGCTGCCTTTAGTAACGTCAAACCGTCGCTGGCGTGGGCCGAGACGTATCCCGGCACACTCTCGTACTACCTGGCTTCAGTGTTCCGCGAGGTGTGGATGCAGCCGTCGGGCACCGTCGGGCTTGTCGGCTTCGCCACCAACGCGCTGTTCCTTCGCGATGCGCTCGACAAGGCGGGCATCGAGGCACAGTTCATCGCGCGCGGCGAATACAAGTCCGCGGCAAACCTTTTCACGCAGGACCGCTACACCGATGCCCATCGCGAGGCCGACAGCCGGCTGATTGAAAGCCTGCACAACCAGGTGCGGCAGGCGGTTGCCAACTCACGCCATCTGGAACCCGGCGAGGTTGACGCGCTGGCCGACAACGCGCCGCTGCTGCGCGCCGACGCCGTCACCGGGCGCTTGATCGACCGCATCGGATTCCGCGACGAGGCCTACGCGCGCATTGGTGAACTTGTTGGCGCACCTGGTATTTCGCCGGAGACCGGTGACGCCGACTCCGACGACGCGCCGTCGCGGCTGTATCTGTCGCGGTATGCCCGCGCCACGGCGTCGCGGCCGACGCCACCGATGCCACCGATTCCCGGGCGCAAGACGAA
>DASQCE010000503.1:0-8527 GCA_035634855.1 Mycobacterium sp. | reverse complement strand
AAGCGGGCCAGCGTCAACGGATGATGCGGCACCCTCAGCAGCGGACCTATGATGTCCTCGGCAAGCGCATCGAAACTGGCCGACGTCTTGCCGAACAGGCGGCGCCACCGGTCACCATCGGTGCCCAACCCGTCGGCGGTGGCCTCGACAGAGCGGTACAGCACGCCCGCGCTACCCCCGTCGAGCGGGTGGACGCAGTCGATTTCCGGGAGTCGCCAAGACAAGCCGTAACGATCGAGCCCGAGTCCGGCGAGGAACTGCGAGCCGACGGCCATCGGATGGATCGCCGAGCAGTGGTCGTGCAGCAGGCCGGGAATGATCGCCTCGCTGCTGCGCGTGCCACCCCCGATTTCGTCGGCGGCCTCCAGAACGGTGACCTGGAGGCCGGCCTTGGCGAGGGCGACCCCGGCGGCCAGGCCGTTCGGCCCGGCCCCCACGACGATCGCGTTGCTCATGCCTCGCCTCCCGCTCGCTCCGGTCCTCGCTCGTTCCTTGCTGCGATCCTCACTCGCGCTCGGCTTCGGGTGCTCGTCACGCCATTGCCCCGTGATCGTGATCCTCCTCGTCGCGGATCACTGCCGACCTCTTGGCCGTGAGCGACCATGTGACCTCTGTCGGGATCGGGCCGTTGGGCAGCCACGGCTGCTCAGCGACGGCGTCGGTGACCTTCCAGGTGCCGCGCTCGATCACGCCCAGGGCCGCGTCAATCACCTGGTAGTGCTGGACGTGACTGCCCCAGGCCTGCGATTCGACCCAAACGACCACCAACTCGCCGGGCTCGAACGCCGCTTCACGCTGCACAGCCGCGATCATGTCTTCGTCGTGTAGGTGGCCGTCACCGAAGTTGAATCCGATCAATGAGTTGCAGACGAACTCGCCCTCACGAACCGAGCGGCTGTCGATGTCCGGCAGGGTCTTCAGCAGCACCGAGAATAGGCCCCGGCCCTGGCTGTGCATGGTGCGCCACGAGATCACCCGTTGCATCGTGACATCGGCCCACTGCGGCTCGTAACCGAAATCGACGAACTGGTCGACCTGGTTTTTGGCGGTGCGGGTCACCTTGTTGAGCTTGGCCTCGGCGCCGGGGGCGAAGGCCCACACCGCGGATGCCCAGTTGCCGGCGTACTGCCGCATCGACGGCAGGAACGACACCTTGTCCGGCCTGAAGTTGCCCAGGATCGGATAGAACAGGAGCGCCGCGACAACAACGACCGTCAGCCAGACCGAGGACATATCCCATACCGCGTAACCGTTCCACGCCGGGAAGCCCCAGAACAGGAAGAGGGTCGCGTAGGCGAACAGCACGTTCCATTCCAGTGGAACCGCGAGCGGGAACGTCGAGATGATGAACAGGTGGAAGCACACCATGATCGCCACGGCGACCAGCGTCACCCACTTGTTCGTCGAGAACAGCAGGGTCAGCGGCGCGAGGATCTCCACCACGCTGCCGGGCCCGTGCGCCATGAACGAGGCGAGGTGTGACGGGCGAAGGTCGTTGGGGAAGTTCCGGTAGTGCGCCCGCTTCAGCCACTTGAACGGAATGAACGGGCTGTTGCTGACCATCGGCGGGATGACGTTGGTGAAGTGCAGCCCCAGCTTCGACACCCCCGCGCCGACCCACACCACCACGATCAGCAGCTTCAACGCGATGATCATATCGACGAAACCGAATGCGGCGAAGATGATCAGGGCGGGGAGATACTGCTCACCTCGCGCCGCGAGGAAGACGATCTTGTCCCGCAATCCCATGACCACGAGCAGCACGATCGGGGCGATCAGCAGCGCGGGATTGACCAGCCCGGACGTGTTGCCGGGCATCGCGGCCGAGAGTGAATCGCTGTGTACCCCAGGCGCAAATAGGGGGACGGCGACGCTGATCATCAGCACGATGTACAGGCCGACGTCAAACCAGGTCCGTCGGTCGCCCCCGGTTAGCGGCACCCACTTCCACGGCCGTAGCCGGATGGTGCCCGGGCGGGCCCAGAACAGGATGCCGCCTGTCATCGGCTTGATCTTGCCTGCCAGCGGGCCCCACGATCCGGCAACGCCGATCAGTTCAAGTAGGACAGTCCACAGAACGGCCTTCTCATAGACGATGGGCTGGTTCCACCACTGCGAAACATGAAGGAACGGAAGCCCGGACGTCAACGTCGCCACCAGGATGCCGCCGAGCGCGTATAACAAGACGAGCTTCGCGATGTAGATGGTGTGGACCATTTTTGGTGAGCCGAATCCGTTGTCCACCCAGTCGGTGGCGAGGATCCGCATCCGCTCCATGAGCGGTTTCTGCATGAAGGTGTCCGGATCGACGTCGGGCAAGTCCGGCTTGGTGAATCCCATGATTGATGCTCCTCTGCTGTGTGATGGGCTTGTTTTTCAACGTGTCTCGACAGGTCGTTTGCGCAGCGTCGGCTTGTCGATTTTGCCGACCGCGTTCTTGGGGAGGTCATTCATGATCGTGATCTCCACCGGCAGTTTGTATTTCGACAACGACTCGCTGAGGTGCGCGCGGATGGCGTCGGTGTCGAGCGTCTGTCGGGGGTGCAGCGACACGTACAGCACTGGCTCTTCGCCGTAAAGCGCGTTGGCCCTTCCGACGACGGCGGCCTCGGCGATCTGGGGCAACTGGTGAACGATCGCCTCGATCTCGCGGGGGTAGATGTTTTCGCCGCCGCGGATGATCATGTCCTTTGCGCGGTCGACCAGAACGAGATAGCCGTCCTCGTCCAGCCGGCCGACGTCCCCGGTGTGCAACCAGCCGTCGACGACCGTCTTGGCCGTCTCCTCGGGCCGGTTTAGGTAGCCGCGCATCACGTTGGGGCCCTTGATCACAACCTCGCCGGGCTGGCCGTCGGGCACCCGACGGCCAGCCGTGTCGACGATGCGGATCGTCTGACCCGGCACGGGAAGTCCCACCGTGCCGGGCTTGCGCTCGCCGTCCAACGGATTAACCGTGCTGGCGCAGGATCCCTCCGACAACCCGTACCCTTCGATGATCGGGATGCCGTAACGGGATTCGAACGCCTCCAGCAATTCGACGCTGGCCGGCGCCGCCCCACAGATGGCGAAGCGCACCGACGAGGTGTCCGGTTTCACGCTTGCGGGTAAGCCGCACAGCATCGTGTAAATGGTTGGTACTGCGGAGAAGTACGTGGGGCGGCTCTGCTCGATCCGGTCGAAGAACGACTCGGGCCTGAACCGGCCCGCCACGGTCGCTCTGCCGCCTGCCAGCAGCGGTGAGAGAGTCCCGACGACTATTCCATTGACGTGGAACAGCGGCAGTATCAGCAGGCTGTGATCGGCACCGGTCAGCTTGAACGCGTCGATCACCCCGTTGCACATCGCATCGAGGTTGGCGTGATCGAGCATCACGCCCTTCGGCCGACCGGTCGTCCCGCTGGTGTAGATCAGCAGGGCCAGCGCGTCGTCGCCCACGTGAGGCGCATCGGCTTCGGCCGTTGCCTCTCCGTCGTCGAGCTGGTCTGTATCGACTACCGCCACACCTGTGTCGAACTCCGGGGTCTGCTCGACGATCAGGACCTTGGCGCCGGCGTCGGAGACCTGGTAGGTGACCTCCGCAGGTCGTAGCGACGGGTTGATCGGCGTGACCGCCGCGCCCAAGCGCCACGCTGCGAACATCGCCACGACGAAGCTGGCGGCGTTGGGCAGCATGATGGCGACGACGTCGCCGGCCGTCACCCCATGGCCGCGCAACGACGCCGCAGCGCGCTGCACGGCGGCGAGGAACTGGGCGTTGTCCAGATCGGTTTTGTCATCGGCGACGGCGGGGCGCAGTGGGCCCTCCGCGGCGCGTTGATCGGGAAGTGCCGACAGGTTCATATGCGCTCCTCGTTCGGGGTTGAGTGGCGATAACGATAGGAATCGGGCGATCCACGGCACAGTCGCGAACCGATAACAATCGACCAGGGCTTTGTTGCCTGCCAACAACCTGTAGGCCCTGCAAATCGCCGGTTATCGGGGGCGCGACGATCTACTGTCATGAGGTGACCACCCGGCGTCGCGACGATGACGTCGACATGAGCCGCTACGTCGCCGAGACCGCCGACCGGCTGCACGAGCGGCTGGCGGCGCTGTCGTCTGGCATTCAGAGTCTGTTGGAGGAGCAGATCCCCGAGCTGCGCGGCGATGCGCGGGTCATGGAGCTGCTCGGCTCCAGCGTCGAGGGAAACGTGGACACCATCCTGCGCGCCCTGCGCTACGACATCGCCGTGGAGCGGGTGGAATCGCCCACGGCAGCACTGGAGTATGCGCGCCGGCTCGCCCAACACGGCGTCCCGGTGAACGCGCTGGTCCGCGCCTATCGTCTCGGTCAGCGCCAGATGAACGAGATCGTTTTCGCCGAGGTGCGCGCGATCGATATCCCCGAATCGGTCAGGTTCACCGTCATCGAGGCGATCACCCGCACCCTGTTCGAATACATCGACTGGATCTCGCAGCAGGTCGTCGCGGTGTATGAAGACGAGCGGGAACGCTGGCTGGAGAATCAGAACAGCCTTCGAGCCGTGCGGGTTCAAGAAGTACTGGCCGCGAACAAGGCCGTCGATGCGGACGCATCGAGCACATCGATCCGCTACCCGCTGCGATGGCACCACCTGGCGGTGATCACTTGGTGCCCCGACGAGAGCACCGAAGGCGACGAACTCGCCTCGTTGCAGCGGTTTGTCCGGGAACTCGCCGAGGCCGCAGGGGCCGACGCAAACCCATTGTTCGTCGCGGCCGACCGGATGTGCGGATACGGATGGCTGCCGTTCCGTGCGGAACCGTCCGACGCCACGGCCAGAGTGTGCGCCTACGCCCAGAAGCAAGGGGACGGCCCGAGTCTGGCGATCGGGACGATGACGTCCGGCGTCGAGGGGTTCCGCCGGTCGCACCGCGCAGCACAGGGGGCGCGCGCCGTCGCGATGGCGAGCGGTCGGCACGAGCGCTTGGTGATTTCCGCCAGCGACCCCGGCCTGTCCATCGCAGCGCTCCTCGGCGATGATGTCGGCTACGTACGCGAATGGGTTGACGATGTGCTCGGTGACCTGGCGGCCGATAGCGACAACGACGAGCGATTGCGTGAGACGCTGCGGGTATTCCTGGGCTGCGGCAGCAGTTACAAGTTGGCGGCCGAACAACTCGCCATGCACTTCAACACGGTGAAATACCGCGTCGGGCGTGCGGAAGCCCGGCGCGGTCGCCCGATCGCAAAGGATCGGCTCGCTGTAGAACTCGCCTTGCTGGTGTGCCATTGGTATGGCGCCGCAGTTCTCAGGCGGGACTCGGCGTAGCACGATCGCGAGGGACAACGACGATGGCATACTTTGTCCTCCGGGAACAATCCCCAGGTGGCGGTTGTGCTTAACGTTCCGCGCATGCATAGCGACATGGTGCACCAGCAGATCGCGGAGATCGCGGAAGCTCTCTACCGGCGAACCGATGAGCTTGCGCCGGTGCTTGCCCGTGCAATCACCCGGGAAGTGAGGCTGTACCGGGCGACGACACCAGTGCCGTTCGAGGTGATCGTCAGTGGGTGCGCCGGGAACATGCGGCCGATCTTCAGCGCGATTGCCGACGATTCGGCGTTCGATCCAACCGCCGCGGCGGAGCTGGGAATTCAGCGCGCCGGGGACGGCGTGCCGCTCACATCGTTGATGGAGGCATACCGCGTCGGATTCCGTTGTGTGTGGGACGCGGTGATGACGGAATCTGCGATGCACAACCACATCAACGGCGACGCAATGCGCGTACTGACCGCGAAAGTGTCTGCTGCCCAAGATATTTACACGGATGCGATGGCTGGCGCATATCGGGAGGAGAAGGCACGCCGGGTACTCAGCGAGGAGTCCGAGCGCTCGGTTCTCATCGACTCGGTCCTGCGTGGACGGCTGTTCGAACAGTGGAGCGTTTGGGAAGCGGCCGACTACCTCCGGCTGCCCACCGAGGGACCGTATATCGTCATCGCCGCCGAAATCGCCGAGATCGGCATGGAGGCCCTGCCGGAAGTCGAATCGAAGCTGCGGAGCCTGGATGTGTTCTCCGCGTGGCGGATGCTTCCCGATCTGCAGGTTGGGATCGTGCACGTCAAGACTGACAAACATCTCGCGAGTGTGTTGGCGCTCGTGTCCCGCATAGCGACGACGCGGGTCGGGGTGAGCGCGCGCTTCAACGACCTGCGCGAAACCGCCCAGGCGCTTCGATACGCCAGGATCACCCTGCGCGGCAGGCCGGACCCGGGACTGCGTGTGACACAGTTTGACGGCTCGATACTCGCCACTGCAGCGGTCAGTGCGCCAGAGTTGATGGTCAAACTCGTGACGCCAACGCTGGAGTGCTTCGCAGAGCTTGCTCACAATGAGCGTGACATTCTCTTCGACACGTTCAGGGTCTGGGTCGAGAACGACGGATCACTTCGCGTGGTGGGCAAATTGCTGTTCTGTCACCCCAACACAGTGCGGTATCGGTTACATCGGATTGAGCAACGTACTGGTCGCTCATTGTCGCGTCCGCGCGATGTCGCCGAACTCTGCCTGGCATTTGAAGTCCATCGCCGTCTTATGTGGCAGACGCGGGAGCGTGATCACCAGACGCCGGTCCCATAAGACGCCTGTGCAATTCGGCTGTGAGCCTGTGGATTTCCCGAGTCAGCTCGGTGTTGGTCTTGAGCTCCAGTTCCTGTGCCTCGAAGTCGTGATCGGCCTTCGCCTGTTGGAAAGCCGCCTGCCGATTCTGACCGATCATCACGAAGGTCGACAAGAAGATCGCCTCGAGCGACACCACCAGGGTCAACGTCGGCCACGGACTGCGCTCGAAGAACAACATCCACACCGCGAACAACGCCGCATGAATGAAGACAAAGCTCATCGATCCGGCGAATGCCGTGATCTGGTCGGCCACCCGCAGCTGGAAACTCGCGTTGCGTTTGCGCGCCTCGTCGATCACCGCCGGGTGGTGTATTTCGGTGCCCTTGAGGAGCCGACGCGGCACGAGCCGGCTGATTTCGGCACGTAGCGAAGTCATCGCACCAGGCGATTCACGACGCGTGCTGTCCGTCGAGGGCGCCAACACCATGGCCAACCTTGCGCACGGCGAAGGCGGACGCGATCTGGCCCACGCCATGGATAAGCGCGCCTGCCGCGACCCATGACACCAGGACGGCGACCGACACGTTCCACGAGCCGGCGGCCCAGAACCCGATCGCCAATTCCGCGAGACCGACTAACAGCAGTACCCACCATCCGGGTGCTCGGCTGGCCGCGAATGCCATTGCGATGTCGAACGATCCACGGAAGATGAAATAGAAGCTCATCACGGCCGCCAGACCGACGAACGTGTCGTCTGGCCGGATGAACGCGAACACGCCGACCACGACGAACAGCGCCGCCAGCAGCCAGTGCAGGATGCGCCAGCCCTTTGTGGATACGGCGCCGACCATCACCTCATTAGCGGCCGCCAGGAAGCTGAAGAATCCGAAAAGCGTGGCGATCGTCGCCACCGTCGCGTAGTCGAACCGCAGGATCACCACCGCGATCACGATCCACGCCACGCCGGCGACAAGCAGCAACCACCAGTTCTTCGTCGTGGACACGACGTCGTCGAGGATGGGATGAAATATGCCTGATGGCGTCATCGGGGCCTGACGAGTCTCGGTCATTTCCACTCCCAGCGATTCCGGTGTCAACGCTTCGCGCGACGTTCTGGCCAAGTCGGCGAGATTCATTGTTGCGCCGCGCGGTATCCGCACCGTTGTTTGTGGACACACCATCGGCACTGCGACGTTGTTCGGTGCAACAAAGACGGGTCGCCCTGCAGCCGAGACGATTGACTGGCCAGGAAGCGGAGCAGATGGAGCCGCCATGTCGAATATCGCGCTCAATCTTGTTGCTAGCGCCACGCGTATCCCCGGTCGGATCGCGGCCATCACCGACGAGCACGCGATGACATACGCGGAATTGGATGTCGCGTCAGCCCGATTGGCCACGCTGCTCGAGCGCGAGGGCATCGTCGCGGGGGATCGGGTCGGCGTGATGCTTCCGAACATCGCCGCAGCACCGATCGCGTACTATGGCATCTGGCGGTTAGGTGCCATCGCGGTGCCGATGAACCCGCTGATGCAGGGCCGCGAGGTGCAGTTCTACCTGTCAAACACCGACGCCAAGGCGCTGATAGGAACCCCGGGGTTCGCCGGCGCGGCGACCGACGGCGCCGAGAGCGCCGGCGCTAAGCTGTGGCTCGTCGATGACCTCGAACTGTCGCGGTTGACTGCCGACCTACCCGCGTTCGGCAGCCCCGTCGAGCGTGCCGACACCGACACCGCCGTCGTACTGCACACCTCGGGAACCACCGGTACGCCGAAGGGTGCAGAGCTGACCCACGGAAGCCTTGGCTCGAACCAGGAGGTCATCCTCCGACGCCTTGTGAAGCTGACCGATGAGGACGTCGTGCTGGCGTGCTTGCCGCTGTTCCATGTGTTCGGGATGACCTGCGCGATGAACGTCGCGATCGCCGCCGGCGCCGGACTTTCGCT
>DASQCE010000502.1:0-10005 GCA_035634855.1 Mycobacterium sp. | reverse complement strand
GGGGTGCTCAAGCGTCACGCGACCCCACCCGATCGCCGCTCACGCGACCTCTACGACCACTTCGACCTCGACCGGTGCGTCCAACGGCAGTTCGGAAACCCCAACCGCCGACCGGGCATGCACCCCGGCGTCCCCGAACACCTCACCGAAGAACTCCGATGCGCCGTTGATGACCCCGGGTTGCCCGTTGAAGCCCGGCGCGGACGCGACGAACCCCACGACCTTGACCACGCGGGTGACCGAATCGATGCCGACCAGCGAATGGACCGCCGCCAGCGCGTTGAGCGCACATACCCGCGCCAGCGCCTTACCGACCTCGGGTGCGACGTCAGCGCCGACCTTGCCGGTCGCAACCAGCTGCCCAGCGGTTATCGGCAACTGACCGGCGGTGTAGACCAGATTGCCGGTGCGGACGGCGGGCACGTACGCCGCCAGCGGAGCCACCACCTCGGGCAGTTCGATGCCCTGCTCGGCGAGCCGGTCAGACCAGCTCATTTGGGCCGCTTTAGATACGCGACGTGCTGCTCACCGGTAGGACCCTGCAGCACCGAAACCAGCTCCCAGCCGTCTTCGCCCCATTGGTCGAGGATCTGTTTGGTCGCGTGCGTCAGCAGTGGGACGGTGGCGTACTCCCAGCGGGTCGGTTCGCTCATGTGGCTGAGCTTATCGGGCAGAGATTCCGTGCCTGCGCACGCGAGGAGCAAAAATGGACTTGGTTAGCATGCAGGGATGGCTACCTCAGCGAACAGCGGTAGACCGGTCGGCTGGCCGTCGCGCCTGACCAAGGCGCGTCTGCACTTCGTCACCGGCAAGGGCGGAACCGGCAAGTCGACCATCGCAGCCTCACTGGCGCTGGCCCTTGCCGCCGGTGGCCGCAAGGTGCTCTTGGTGGAAGTCGAAGGGCGCCAAGGCATTGCGCAGCTGTTCGACGTCCCGCCGCTGCCGTATGCGGAGGTCAAGATCGCCACCGCCGACGGCGGCGGTCAGGTCAACGCGCTGGCGATCGACACCGAAGCGGCGTTCCTCGAATACCTCGACATGTTCTACAACCTCGGCCTGGCCGGGCGCGCGATGCGCCGGATCGGCGCGGTCGAGTTCGCGACGACGATCGCGCCCGGCCTGCGTGACGTGCTGCTCACCGGCAAGATCCGCGAGATCGTGACCCGCGCCGAGAAGGGCAAGCAGCCGGCCTACGACGCCATCGTCGTGGACTCCCCGCCAACGGGCCGCATCGCCCGGTTCCTCGACGTCACCAAGGCCGTGTCGGACCTCGCGAAGGGGGGCCCGGTGCACTCGCAGGCTGAAAGCGTGGTCAAGGTTTTGCATTCCGACCTCACCGCCATCCACCTCGTCACCCTGCTGGAGGCCCTCCCCATCCAGGAGACGCTCGAAGCGATCGAGGAACTCGAGGGACTCGAACTGCCGATCGGCAGCGTGATCGTCAACCGCAACATCCCGGCTTATCTGTCTGCCGACGACCTCGCCAAGGCCGCGGAAGGAGACATCGACGCCGACACCGTACGCACGAAACTGCAGAGTGTGGGAATCACCTTGTCCGACAGCGACTTCGCCGGTCTGTTGACCGAGACGATTCAGCACGCGACGCGCATCGAGGCCCGTGCCGAAAGCGCCGAGCAACTCGACGAGCTCGACGTGGCACGGTTGGAGTTGCCGCAGATTCCCGACGGAGTCGACCTCGGCAGCCTCTATGAACTGGCCGAAGCGCTTGCCCACCAGGGCGTCCGATGAGCATGCGAATCGGACCAGTTGAGGAGAGGTAGATGAGCACCACACCGCCCGCCCTGGACATGGGCTCGATCCTGACCGACACCTCCAACCGCGTCGTGGTGTGCTGCGGGGCGGGCGGGGTCGGTAAGACCACCACCGCGGCGGCAATGGCGTTGCGGGCGGCCGAATACGGCCGCACCGTCGTAGTGCTGACTATCGACCCGGCCAAGCGACTGGCCCAGGCGCTCGGCATCAAGGACCTCGGTAATTCGCCGCAGCGGGTACCGCTCGCGCCCGAGGTCCCGGGTGAGCTGCACGCGATGATGCTCGACATGCGCCGCACGTTCGACGAAATGGTGATCCAGTACTCCGGACCGGGCCGGGGCGAAGCGATTCTGGACAACCAGTTCTATCAGACCGTGGCCACGTCACTGGCCGGCACTCAGGAGTACATGGCGATGGAGAAGCTGGGTCAGCTTCTCGCCCAAGACAAGTGGGATCTAGTAGTCGTCGATACCCCACCGTCGCGCAATGCCCTGGATTTTCTCGACGCGCCAAAACGGTTGGGCAGCTTCATGGACAGCCGCCTGTGGCGACTGCTTCTGGCGCCCGGCCGCGGCATCGGACGACTGGTGACCGGCGCCGTAGGGTTGGCGATGAAGGCGCTGTCCACTGTGCTCGGATCGCAAATGCTCTCCGACGCAGCCGCTTTCGTTCAAATGCTCGACGCCACCTTCGGTGGATTTCGCGAGAAGGCCGACCGCACGTACGAGCTTCTCAAGCGTCGCGGCACACAGTTCGTCGTGGTATCGGCCGCCGAGCCCGACGCGCTGAGAGAGGCGTCGTTCTTCATCGACCGGCTCTCCCAGGAGCACATGCCGTTGGCCGGGCTGATCCTCAACCGCACCCACCCGATGCTGAGCGAATTGCACGCCGAAAAGGCCGAAGAAGGGGCTGAGGAACTGGATAAGAAGGACCCCGACGCGTTGGCGGCGGCGGTGTTGCGCATCCACGCCGACCGGGCGATGACGGCCAAGCGCGAGATCCGGCTGCTGTCGCGGTTCACTGGCGCCAACCCGCACGTCGCGATTGTGGGCGTGCCGTCGCTGCCCTTCGACGTGTCGGATCTAGACGCGCTGCGGGCCATCGCCGATCAGATCACCGGCGAGGCTGCCGCGGCGTAGTCGCGAATTAGGCACAAGCGGCGTAGCCGCTAATTAAATAAGAGCCGCTTAGCCCCTCTTAGACGGCGCTTCGGTGTTTGCGCTGGGCTGCAAAGAAGTCGGCCCAAGAAACCACCTCGGGGTGCTGCTTGAGCAGGGCGCGGCGCTGGCGTTCCGTCATGCCGCCCCAGACGCCGAATTCGACGCGGTTGTCCAGGGCGTCGGCGCCACATTCGAGGATCACTGGACAATGCCGACAGATGACGGCGGCTTTGCGCTGCGCTGCGCCGCGAACGAAGAGTTCATCCGGATCGGCCTGGCGGCATCGAGCCTGGGACACCCACGCGATACGGGCCTCGGCCTCTGCGCCTTGGACAAAGCTGTGTGCTGACATATTCGGGGTTGTCCTCCGCGCGGCAGGCCTCGTAGCTGACACCAGCGATCCCTTCGTTCCAGCCGTCCGGCTAGCGCAGCGACGGCATAGTCCTCCGGTGTAGAACGCTGATGCGATCTACGCCACATTGCGACGGTCGAGTGTGACCTGCATCGCACTGTGAGCCCAACTTAGGTGGTCAGGGACGTTCTTGGCAACAGTTCGGCGGGCACTTTTTTGGGACGACCGTGCCGTCAGACTGCAGAATTGACGCAAGAGCAGGTCGGCGCACCCAGCGAACTCGGCAATCGACCGTCCGAAGCTGCCATTTTGCGGCCTGAACGCCCTAGTTACTCTGTACGCATGCCGGAGCAGCCGCCGACCCGACCGCCGACGACAGTCACGGTTATCAAGCTCGCGTGGTGCTGCCTACTGGCCAGCGTCGTCGTCGCCGCGCTGATGTTTCCCGTCGTAGGCGGCTTCGGATTGCTGTCCAACCGGGCTTCCGATGTGGTCGCCAACGGCTCGGCACAGCTCGTCGAGGGCGAGGTGCCGCAGGTGTCGACGATGGTCGACGCCAAGGGCAACGTCATCGCATGGCTGTACTCGCAGCGACGGTTCGAGGTGCCGAGCGACCAGATCGCCAACACAATGAAGCTGGCGATCGTCTCGATCGAGGACAAACGGTTTGCCGAGCACAACGGTGTGGACTGGCAGGGCACGCTCACCGGCCTGTCCGGATACCTATCAGGGAATCTCGACACCCGCGGCGGCTCGACCCTCGAGCAGCAGTACGTGAAGAACTACCAGCTGCTGGTGATCGCTCAGACCGACGCCGAGAAGCGCGCCGCCATCGAGACCACGCCCGCCCGCAAGCTCCGCGAAATCCGTATGGCGCTAACCCTCGACAAGACATTCACCAAGCCGGAGATCCTGACCCGCTATCTGAATCTGGTGTCATTCGGCAACGGCGCGTATGGAATTCAGGACGCAGCCCAGACCTATTTCGGGATCAACGCCTCAGAGCTGAATTGGCAGCAGTCCGCGCTGCTGGCCGGCTTGGTGCAGTCGACGAGCACACTGGACCCGTACACCAACCCTGACGGTGCGCTCGCACGCCGAAACCTGGTGCTGGACACCATGATCGAGAACCTGCCTGAGCACGCCGACGAGCTGCGCGCCGCCAAGGAGCAGCCGCTCGGGATCCTGCCGCAGCCCAACGAGCTGCCCCGCGGCTGCATCGCCGCGGGCGATCGCGCGTTCTTCTGCGACTACGCGCTCGAGTACCTGGCCCGCGCTGGCATCAGCAAGGAGCAGGTCGCCAAGGGCGGCTACATGATCAAGACGACGCTGGATCCCGACGTGCAGATCCCGTTGAAGTCTGCGATCGACGGCATAGCCAGCCCCGACCTTCAGGGCGTCGCCAGCGTGATGAGCGTTATCAGGCCGGGCAAGGAGTCGCACCCGGTGCTGGCGATGGCCAGCAACCGCACTTACGGCCTCAACACCGATGCGGGTGAAACCATGCAGCCGCAGCCGTTCTCGCTCGTCGGGGATGGCGCAGGGTCGACATTCAAGATCTTCACCACCGCCGCTGCCTTGGAGATGGGCATGGGCATCAACGCGACGCTGGACGTGCCCGGTCAGTTCCAGGCCAAGGGATTGGGCAGCAGCGATACGCCGGGCTGCCCGAAGGAGACCTGGTGCGTGAAGAACGCCGGGGGCTACCGCGGGTCGATGAACGTCACCGACGCACTCGCCACGTCGCCGAACACCGCGTTCGCCAAGCTGATTACGCAGGTCGGGGTGCAGCGCTCGGTGGACATGGCGGTCAGGCTGGGGATGCGGTCGTACGCGCTTCCGGGCACCGCGCGCGACTACGACCCGCAAAGCAACGAGAGCCTGGCCGACTTCATCAAGCGGCAGAACCTGGGCTCGTTCACCCTGGGCCCGTTCGAGATCAACCCGCTGGAGTTCGCAAACGTGGCCGCCACGCTCGCCTCCGGCGGTGTGTGGTGCCCGCCCAACCCGATCGACAAGGTATACGACCGCCACGGCAAGGACGTCGCGGTCACCACCGAAACCTGCGAACAGGTGGTGCCGGAGGGCCTGGCCAACACGCTGGCCAACGCGATGAGCAAGGACGACCAGGGCGGGGGCACCGCCGCCGGGTCGGCGGGCGCGGCAGGGTGGGACCTGCCAATGTCGGGCAAGACCGGCACCACCGAGGCACACCGCTCGTCGGCGTTCCTCGGGTTCACGAACTCGTTGGCCGGGGTCAGCTACATCTACGACGACTCGACGACGCCCGGCGATCTGTGCTCGTTCCCGCTGCGCCAGTGCGGTTCGGGCAATCTGTTCGGCGGCAATGAGCCCGCCCGGACCTGGTTCACCGCGATGAAGCCGATCGCCAACAACTACGGCCCCGTCGCGCTGCCGCCGACCGACCCGCGCTATGTCGACGGCGCGCCAGGCTCGAGGGTGCCAAGCGTCGCGGGCATGACCCAGGATCTGGCGCGGCAGCGGCTCAAGGAGGCGGGCTTCCAGGTGGCCGATCAAGCGAACCCGGTCAACAGCGCCTCGTCCTACGGCACGGTGGTGGGCACGTCGCCGTCGGGGCAGACGGTGCCCGGCTCGATCATCACCATCCAGATCAGCAATGGCATCCCGCCGCCACCGCCTCCGCCGCCGCCCGGTGCGATCCCAGGGCTTCCGCCTGGGATGCCGCCGGACATCGGCCAGACGGTCGTCGAGATTCCTGGGCTGCCACCGATCACCGTGCCGGTGCTCGGTCCGCCGCCACCACCGCCACCGCCACCGCCGTGATCGGCCTGTCAGCGCGCTGTGCAGTCGGCCACGCTTCCCGGGTGGAAGTCGGTGCATGGGGGTGACTGGCAGTAGGCTCTGTGCATGCCTGCCGCCCCGGCCCGATCGACGACTCCGTCGTCAGCCGCGATGCTGAAATATTCTGCTGCCGTGACCGTTGGTTCGGTCGTAGCGGGGATCGGTTATGCGTCGCTGATCGAACGCAATGCGTTCGCTGTGCGCGAGGTGACAATGCCGGTGCTCTCGCCGGGGTCGTCGCCGCTGAAGGTGCTCCACATCAGCGATATCCACATGCGGCCGAAGCAGCGGCGCAAGCAGGGGTGGTTGCGGGAGTTGGCGCGCTTGGAGCCGGACCTGGTGGTCAACACCGGCGATAACCTGGCCCACCCCAAGGCAGTCCCCGGCGTGGTGCAGGCGCTGGGCGATCTGCTGTCGGTTCCGGGCGTGTTCGTGTTCGGCAGCAACGACTACTTCGGGCCGCGGCTGAAGAACCCGGCTAGCTACTTGGCCAATCCCGGGCACCGGGTGCATGGCGAACCGCTGCCGTGGCAGGACCTCCGTGCCGCGTTCACCGAGCGCGGCTGGCTGGACTTGACGCATAACCGCCGCGAACTCGAGGTGGGGGGCCTCCGGATCGCCGTAGCCGGGGTGGACGACCCGCACTTGTCCCGGGACCGTTACGACACCATCGCGGGACCGGCCAGCCCGGCCGCCAATCTGACACTGGGGCTGACGCATTCGCCCGAGCCGCGGGTGCTGGATCGCTTCGCCGCCGACGGCTATCAGCTGGTGATGGCGGGCCACACGCACGGCGGGCAGCTGTGCCTGCCGTTCTACGGCGCCATCGTGACGAACTGCGACCTGGACCGTTCGCGGGCCAAGGGCGCGTCACGGTGGGGTGCTCAGATGCAGTTGCACGTCTCGGCGGGCATCGGCACATCACCGTTCGCGCCGGTGCGGTTCTGCTGCAGACCCGAGGCCACGCTGCTGACGCTGGTGGCGGCCCCGATCGGTGGCCGTGACGTTGGGGCACGGGAGGGCCGATCCCGCCCAGCAGTTTCTGCGCGGTGACCGATAAGGCTTCGACAGCCGCTCGCAGCCAGCCGCGCACGTGGGTCGACAACGCGGTCCGGCTCATCGAGGCCGACGCGCGGCGTAGCGCCGACACCCATCTGCTGCGCTATCCGCTGCCTGCGGCCTGGTGCGACGGCTGCGACGTTCAGCTCTTCCTCAAGGACGAGACCACGCACATCACCGGCAGCCTCAAGCACCGACTGGCGCGGTCGTTGTTCCTCTATGCGCTGTGCAACGGCTGGATCGATGAGAACACCACGGTGATCGAGGCGTCATCGGGGTCGACGGCTGTCTCCGAGGCGTACTTCGCGGCGCTGCTGGGACTGCCGTTTATGGCAGTGATGACGTCATCGACCAGCGCCGCCAAGATCGCGTTGATCGAATCTCAAGGCGGCCGTTGCCATTTCGTGGCCGAGGCGTCGCAGGTGTACGCGGAAGCGGAGCGGCTGGCCGAGGAGACGGGCGGGCATTACCTGGATCAGTTCACCAACGCCGAGCGCGCGACCGACTGGCGTGGCAACAACAACATCGCCGAGTCGATCTTCGAGCAGATGCGTGACGAAGCGCATCCGATTCCGGAGTGGATCGTCGTCGGGGCGGGCACCGGCGGCACCAGCGCCACCATCGGACGGTTCATCCGCTATCGGCGGCACGTCACGCGGTTGTGCGTGGTCGACCCGGAGAACTCGGCGTTTTTCCCGTCTTATGCGCAGGGGCGCCGTGACGTCGTGACCGGGATGTCGTCACGGATCGAGGGCATCGGCCGCCCGCGGGTGGAGCCGTCGTTCCTGCCAGACGTGGTGGACCGGATGGTGTCGGTGCCCGATGCGGCGTCGATCGCTGCGGCACAGCACGTCAGCGCGGTGCTGGGCCGACGCGTTGGGCCATCAACGGGGACGAATCTTTGGGGAGCGTTCGGCCTGCTGGCCGAGATGGTTGCGGACAGGCGCAGCGGGTCAGTAGTAACCCTGCTCGCCGACAGCGGCGACCGCTACGCGGACACCTACTTCTGCGACGAGTGGCTGGCCAGCCAGGGGCTCGATCCCTCGGCGTCGGCCGAAATACTGGTCGAATTCGAGCGGTCGGGCCGCTGGCCCTGATCGTCGGATCCGCCGTTAAGCGGTCCATCGGAGGTCAGAAACAGCCACAGCGCGGCCAAGGCGAAGAAACCCAGGTAGATGGAAGCTCCAAGCCCAGTCATTTCGTGCCTCGATTCTCGGTGACGCGGCAACTGCCGTCAGTTTGCATAACGCCACCGACAACTCACATCCATCCCGCGGCGTGTCGTGATCTACGCCTCTGAGCGCGCGCGAACGTGGCCTACGTTTCAGCCGTCACACCGATTTCTGCATCAAGGTCGTTGCTTGCGCTAAGCCACAGCCCTCGTGCAGAAATCGCGAAGAAAGCCGTTTGGCTTCACCACCTGCCGGTGCGATACGCTGTCGTGGCTTCACGCGGGGTGTGGCGCAGCTTGGTAGCGCGCTTCGTTCGGGACGAAGAGGTCGTGGGTTCGAATCCCGCCACCCCGACGCGAAAAGCCTGTTAACGAGCTTATAGAGTAGAGCTAGGCAGTTCGCTATAGCGTACCGGGTACGTTCTCTTCCTCACGTTCATTGTCACCGTGTGCAGTTGACGGCCACAGCGCCCCCGTGCGGTGCCGGTCGAGCACGTCCGCCAGCGTGTCGAGGTCGGAGTCGAAGAGATCGGCTTACGTCCGCAGGGTCAGGCTGGGATCTTCGTGACCGAGCATCCGCGCCAGCGCCAGTACACAGCGGGGTTAAAGGCCATCGCAGCGCGAGCCTGCGCGTACAGGCAGGCCCGCACGGAAGCGCAACCAGTGGAGGCAGCTACGTGCTGCCACGCCTAGCGGGTGCCAAACACCCGGCCAATTGACCTGTCGCAGCAACAACGCCACGCCGAGGGCGATGCCACACAGGGCTCCTACTGCTGCGAGCCGCTGGTCTTCCCAGTAGCACATCGTGCCCGTCGGGCCAGGCCAATTCGTGGCTGCACGCCCGCACTTCAGGTGCTCAGCGCAGCCCCGGCTACCGAAGGAGACCGTTCTCCCCAGCGAAGACCTCGCGCTTCGGCTTCTCGGGTCGGGTAGTGGCTGGCAGACAGTCGCCGTCCGGCCCTTCTCCATATTGCCGGTCGCTCCGCACGGGCGAATCCAGCGGTTCCCCGGGCATGGACGGACCCTCGCCGCCAGCGGTAACCTCCCAGCGTGACGGTTAATCGTCGCAAAGTCTTGGGTGGAGCGGGCCTGGCGGGCATCGGGGCCGCGACCGGTGTGGGCGTTGACCGCCTTGTCTCCGATGGCACTGGCTATAGCACTTATAAGGAAGAGCCAATGACCGATGATGCGGCACGCTTTGGTGATCCCCGCCTACCCGCTGAGACGATCACATCGCAATCGCACCTGTTCCCTCTCGGCGCTCAGCCCCCCACCACACTTGACGGGGGTTCGTTTAAGCAAGCTAACGAGGACAACTTCCCGATTCTCAAAGGCCAGGAGGCTAGCATCCTGCTGCTCACGTTGCAGCCTGGAGGTATCCGCGAGCCGCACTGGCATCCCAGCGCGTGGGAGCTGAACATCGTCACCAGCGGAGTCGCGGCCTGGGTCGTCATCGACGGGAACGGTAACCACGAGAGCTTCGATCAACGTGTCGGCGAGATCGTGTTCGCGCCGCAGGGTTCCTTTCACTACTTCGAGAACCGTGGCCCGGCAGACATGAACATAACGATCATCCAAAACACCAGTGCGCCTGAGAACAAAGACAACATCGGCATAGGTGAGTCCGTCAGCAGGCTTCCACCTCGGGTGTTGTCCGCCGTCTTCGG
>DASQCE010000501.1:0-3710 GCA_035634855.1 Mycobacterium sp. | reverse complement strand
TACGTGTTTGGCGCGAAGGCGGGCCGGCGTCGATATGAACAGATCGCCGGAGCCTACAAAGCGGTGACCGAGAGTCCCGCCGCCAAGGCCGTGATCGACGCCGGGCGCCGCAAGGTCGCCGACAGAGTCTCACCCGATCCGGCGTTGGTCACCTTGACGCCCATCGACTCCGACACCGCGGTGCTGGAACCTGAGACGGTGGCGAAGAAGGAACGCTAGCCGCTAGCCGACGCTCCGGTTGATAGTGGTGCCGGGGAGAAGCGGCCCACTGCTCCAACCGGCGTCAGGGCCGTTGCCGCCATTGAACACCGGTGTTCCGACGTAAACGGGCTGGCCGTTCGAGTAGGACAGGCACTTGCCGTCCTCTTTGTTTCCGAACCATGCTAGGCAGGCGGGTGCAGCCGTGACCTGGGCGCCGTCGGTCGACGCTGCCGCGGCATAGAGCGGAACGGCCACAGCGGCGGCCACGAAGGCGCCCGCAATAAGCCGAGTTCGGTTGTACATAGGCCTCCCTCTCCATACGGTCCCCGACAGCGCATTCACCATAACCTGCTTAGCGCATTCACGCAGTAAGGTCGTCGCCGCTGGCTTGTTCGAGCAGGCTGCGGCGATACGCCTCCATCGCCACCAGGTCACCGAATAGTGCGTGGTACTCGTCGCCTTGCTCCACCGGCGACATGCGCTGCAATTTGGACTTGACCTCGGCAATCTGGCGCCCGACCCACACTTCCTGCAGCCGGGCCAACACGCCGCCGATATACCGTGGCAACTTTTCGTCGTCGTCAACATTGATCGCCTCGACGCCCAGCTCGTTGACGAGGTTGGCGGCCGCCGGTGATGCCGTCTGCTCCCGTACCGCCTCTATCCACTGCGCGCCGGCCATCCCGGCCGACGTACCCCCTGCCCCGCCGATGGCTGCCCTGATCGCCGCGTAGCCGGGATGGGTGAAGTTCTCCACTGTCAGCGAGTTGAACACCGGGCCTGCCACCGCGGGGTACTGCAGCGCTGACTTGAGGGCCTCGCGCTGCGGCCACAGGGTGGGATCCGCCGGATCGGGGCGGGCCGCCGGGGCGCTCTGGGTGCTGGGCTGCCGCGGCTGGGCCGGCTCGCCTGCCGCGGGGCGACGCCTGCTGCGGTCGGGCATGCCACGCTTTTGCGCCTCCCCGCGCACCCGGCCGATCACTTGGGCGACGTCCGCCCAGCCAACCCATCCCGCCAACCGCCGGGCATACTCGTCACGCAGCATGCTGTCTTTGATCCGGGCCACCATCGGCACGCACCGCCGCAGCGCCGACACCCGACCCTCCGCACTGTCGAGGTCGTGTTCGCCGAGCGCAGTGCGAATTGCGAACTCGAACAACGGTGTGCGCCGCGCGACCAGATCCCGCAGTGCCCCGTCGCCGGACTTCAACCGCAGATCGCACGGGTCCATCCCGTCGTCGGCCACGGCGACGAACGACTGTCCGGCAAGGTTCTGTTCCCCTTCGAAGGCCTTGACCGCCGCCGCACGTCCCGCGGCGTCACCGTCGAAGACGTAGATCAGTTCACCGCGAAAGAAGTTGTCGTCCATCATGAGTCGCCGCAGCATCGCCAGGTGCTCGTCGCCGAACGCGGTGCCGCAGGACGCGACGGCGGTTGTCACTCCGGCAAGGTGCATGGCCATCACGTCGGTGTAGCCTTCGACCACCACCGCCTGGTGCCCCTTGGCGATGTCGCGCTTGGCCAAATCGAGGCCAAACAAGACTGACGACTTCTTGTAGAGCACCGTCTCCGGGGTGTTGATGTACTTCGCTTCCATCGTGTCGTCGTCGAAGATGCGGCGCGCCCCGAATCCGATGACCTCGCTGCCGCTGGCCCGGATGGGCCACAGCAGACGGCGGTGGAAGCGGTCCATTGGCCCGCGTCGGCCCTCGCGCGACAGGCCTGCGGCCTCGAGCTCTTTGAACTCAAATCCCTTGCGCAGCAGATGCTTTGTCAATGACTCCCAGCCCGACGGGGCGAACCCGCAGCCGAAGTGCGCGGCGGCCTGTAGGTCGAAGTTGCGGTCGAGCAGATACTGCCGTGCGGGCGCGGCCTCCTCGGACTGCAGGGCGGCCGCGTAAAACTCCTGCGCGGCGGCATTGGCGGCCAGCAACCTGCTTCGGCTGCCCCGGTCGCGCTGCACATTCGTCGCGGACGCACCCGTGTAGGTGACCGTATAACCGACTCGATCGGCCAGGAGCTCGACGGCCTCGACGAAGGTGACATGCTCGACCTTCTGGACGAACGCGTAGACGTCGCCGCCCTCGCCGCAGCCGAAGCAGTGAAAATGCCCGTGGTTGGGCCGGACGTGAAATGACGGCGACTTCTCGTCGTGAAACGGGCACAGTCCCTTCAGCGAATCCGCGCCCGCGCGCCGCAGCTGCACGTAGTCGCCGACGACGTCCTCGATCCGGATGCGTTCGCGAATGGCCGCGATATCGCGATCAGGAATCCGGCCAGCCACCGGCTCAGTCTAGGCGCGCCCGCCGGGCCGGCTAAGTGGGTTCGAGGCGCTCCAGCCGCCCTTCTGTGAACGACGCGATCTGGTCGACGACCACTCGCAACCGTGCGCCGTCGTCGGCGGCGTCGTTGAATGCGGGCACAAAGATCGGGTCGAGCGTCGCGGGCGCATTCGCAAACACCCACTGCGCGACGCGGTGGATCCGGTCGCGCTGCTCGGACTGCAGGTCGAGGTGCCGCGGATCGGACATGATGAACTGCAGCGCCAGGATCTTCAGCACCGCGACCTCTGCGCGCACCAGCCCGGGCACCCGCAGCTCGGCCTGGTAACGAACCAGCGGACCGGGGCCCGCCTCCTGACGGGTGGCGGCGATGGCGGCCGACGCGAACCGGCCCACCAGCTCGCTGGTCAACCGTTTCAACGCGACCGATGCGGCCAGCGTGGCGTCGTACTTGCCGACTGCGGCGACCACCGGCAGCGCCGACAGTCGCTCGGCGGCGGCCACCAGGTCGTCGGCCCGCAGGCCCGCGCCCGTCCCGCTGGACTCGCCGAGGCGCCCGAGCACCGCGGCCGCGTCATCGTCGGCCAGCACCCGCATGTCGATGCGGCCGGAGACGACACCGTCCTCGACGTCGTGCACCGAGTAAGCGACATCGTCGGCCCAGTCCATCACCTGGGCCTCCAGGCACGGCTTGCCCTCCGGCGCTCCCGACCGCACCCAATCAGCCGCAGCGGCGTCGTCCTCATAAAAGCCGAACTTGCGCTTCTGGCGGCCACGCCGCCACGGGTACTTGGTCACCGCGTCCAGCGCGGCGCGGGTCAGGTTCAATCCTGCGCTGCGGTCATGGGGACCAAGGACTTTGGGCTCCAATCGGGTCAGGATGCGGAAGTTCTGTGCGTTGCCCTCGAAGCCGCCGTGCCCGGTGGTCAGTTCGTCGAGCGCCCGTTCGCCGTTGTGGCCGTACGGCGGATGGCCGATGTCGTGGGCCAGGCCGGCCATGTCGACGAGGTCGGGATCGCAGCCCAGACCGATGGCCATGCCACGCCCGATCTGCGCCACCTCAAGCGAGTGGGTCAGCCGGGTGCGCGGTGTCTCGCTCTGGCGCGGCCCGACGACCTGAGTCTTGTCCGCCAGCCGGCGCAGGGCCGCGCTGTGCAGGACACGGGCCCGGTCGCGGGCGAAATCGGTGCGGTGTTCGGTGTCGGTGCCCGGCAGCGAGGCACCCTT
>DASQCE010000500.1:0-2336 GCA_035634855.1 Mycobacterium sp. | reverse complement strand
GGTGAACAACTTTTGAACGGTGGGGACGAGTTGGGCTTCGGCGGCGGCGTCTCCGGCGCGGATGGCCTGGCGGGCGCTTTGCAGGGTGGCCTGCACACCCAGCGGTGCTTGGCGGGCGATGGTTTGGGCGATTTCGACTGCCCGGTCGAGGTGGTCGCCGTCAGGCACGATTTCCTGCACGATGCCGATGCGGTGGGCCTCGGTCGCGTCGAAGGTGTCGGCGGTGAGTATCCACCGCATCGCGTTGCCCCAGCCTGCGGCGCGGGGGAAGCGGATAGTTGCGCCCCCGAATGGGTAAATGCCGCGGGCGATTTCGAGTTGGGCGAAGGTGGCTGATTCTGCGGCGACGGCGATGTCGGCGGCGAGCATGAGCTCGATGCCGAGGGTGAGGACCTTGCCGTGCACGGCGACGACGAGCGGCTTGGACAGCTGCCGGCCGTCGACCTGCCACGGGTTGATGCCGCCCTCGGGTACATGCGAGACGTTGCTCTGGATGTCGCCGGCCACGCTGGCCAGATCCAGGCCGGCGGTGAACATGGTCCCTTCGCCGTACAGGACGCCCGCGCGCAGCGTGTCGTCGGCGTCGAGTTCGCCGTAGGCGGCGGCGAGTTCACGCAGCATGGTGGAGTCGAATGCGTTGCGTTTGTCCGGGCGGTTCAGGCCGATGATTTGCACGTAGCCGTCACGGCGAACCTGCAGGGTTTCGTAGGTCATGGGTTTTCCTCTCTGAGTGGGTGCGCACCGGAACCGAATTCAGTTGGCGGCGTGTTTTTTTCGTTTGAAAGCGGTGACCGCGGACAGGATCAGCGCGCTGGGGTTGCCATGATCGGGGTAGCGCTGCTGTATGCGGGCGACCATGTCGCGGGAGTCCGCGCTGTCGTCGACCTCGTTGATGAAGTGGCCAATGTAGTCGCGGGTGCCGGCCACGGTCGCGGCGACGTCGTCAGGTAGTTCGGGTCGTTTGTGTCCGGCCACCACCGTGCGCGGGTTTAGGGCTGCGATTTTCTCGACACTGGCGATCCATTGGCGCCATTCGTCCGGTCCCGTCAGCGCGAGCAGGGGGTGAATGCCGTTGTAGATGACATCGCCGGCGACGACGGCGTCCAGCGCCGGGATGTGCAGCACGGTGTTGTTGGCGATGTCGCCTTGCCCGATCCGGATAGCGCGAAGTTCGTGGCCATCGAGGGTGATGACGCCGCTGCCGAGGGGTTCGGGAATGACGGTGTTATCGAGGGCCTGGCCGGAAAACCAATCGCGCCACTGGGTACGGGCGGCGTCATTGGTCGCCTCGATGTCGGCGACCACCGCGGGCAGCGCGACTGCCCGCGCTGTCGGGAAGCGGTCGAGCAACCATTCCAGGCCGAAGTAGTGGTCGGCGTGGGCGTGGGTGATGTAGATGGTAGTCAGTGTCCGCCCGGATGATTCGATGCGCCGGGCCAATTCGGCGACATCGCCTTCCATGTACTGGGCGTCGACGAGCACCGCCTCGGTTGGCCCGGTCAGCAGTGTAGACGTGGTGGGCGAGAACTGGCCGCCAGTGCTGATGTCGCGCATCGGGCTGGTGTAGACGTCGAGGGTCAGTTCGGTCATGCGATTGCTCCTGCCTAGCTGGCGTCGGCCGGTGCGGCGGCGCTAGTTACACCCCGACACCGACGGTGGTGCTCAACCCGCCGTCGAGCGGGATGACCGCGCCGGTCATGAAGTTGGTGGCCCGTGAGGCCAGATACACCGCGGCAGCCGCCACGTCCTCGGTGCAGCCGATGCGTTTGACCGGGGTGGCGGCCGCGATCTGGTCGCCGGCCGCATCGAGGGTGGCCGCCATCATCTTCGACGGGAACGGGCCCGGGGCTATCGCATTGACCAGGATGGACGGTGCCAGCTCGGCGGCCAGATGCCGGGTCAAATGGTGCACGGCTGCCTTGGAGGCCGAGTAGGAATAGTTACCCAGGCTGGGCACCGTCAGGCCGTCGATCGAGCCGATGTTGATCACCCGGGCGGGGTTGTCTTCGGCGGCAGCGGCATCCAGCAGGGGGCGGGCCAGTTGGGTCAGCATGAACGGCGCCTTGACGTTAAGGGTGAGCACCTTGTCCCACGCGGCCCCAGGGAACTCGTCGAAGGCGGCGCCCCAGGTGGCGCCGGCATTGTTGACCAGGATGTGCAATGAATCTTCTTGTGCGGCTACCTGATCGATCAGCGCGCGGCACTCGTCCTCCTTGCTGACGTCGGCGGGGATGGCGTGTACCTCACCGAACTGCGACAGCTCCTGCTGGGCCAGCTCGCAGGCATCGGGTTTGCGTGACGAGATGTAGACACGCACCCCGGCGCGCAGGTAGCCC